>DBGBEM010000168.1:0-21872 GCA_048477235.1 Muribaculaceae bacterium
GTGTGGCCACTCCGCAACGGCCCAGATAGTCGGCGATGACGGCGAAAGGCTTGTGGTTGAACAGTTCCTCATCGCGGTTTTGAGGGCCGCTGCCCGTCACCATTACAAGCACCGGCGTCGACAGGTCGGCGCCGTCGGGCAATGTCAGAGTGCCGGCGAGCACCGACCCTCCCGCTGGATTTTCGACCGACACTTCCTGTGTCGTGTAAGGGAATGGGGGCTTGGGATTCTGCGGGCGGCTCAGGGCATCGGGCGACTGGGGCTCGAGGCTGAGCGCGAACGACACGCCGCTCTGACGCAGCGTGCCCTCTATGCGGTCGCCGGCAAGATGGCCCGAATAGCTTAGCCCTATAGCGGGCACGGCTACCGACAGCGAATCGGCGCCGAGAAACTCGACTGTTCCGGGTATGCCGAACGCGCCCTGCGAAGGCGAGTCGAGTTTGAATGCAGGTTTCCCGTCAGCCTCGCCGATATGGAAAACGAGCTTAAGTTCGACGTTAGGCGCAGGTTTCAGTGTGCCTGTCCAGTCACCTTGCAGTGAGGCCGCCGAAGCCGTAAATACGGCAGCAAGCATAAGATACAGCAGAATTAGCTTATTCATTATCTGTTAGTGGATTGATACTTTATATATTGTTGTGCCGCGCGAACCGACAACGAGACTGTTGCCGACAACGACGGGCGACGATTCGAAGTTGTTGCCGACATTGCGGCGAGTCTTTATATCGCCGGTGCGTCCGTCGATGAGATAGAGATTGCCGGCGCAGTCGCCGGTAACGACCCAGAGTTTTCCGTTGGGATCAGTGAAGCCCACCGGCGACGACCAGGCATAGACGCGCAGCGGTGTCGAATAGACCTGACGGCCGGTCTTGCGGTCGAAAGCCATGAAGGCACCGTTCTGGCCGTCGGTGTTCATGACGCAGTTGGCGAAGAGCAGATCGGCGCAGTCGGCTGTTCCCGGAAGTGTCGAGGCATAGAAACCGCCGTCGAAATGCTTCTTGCCGGTTTCAAAACGGCGCCCGTTGACTTTCGTGCGCCAGATTTCGCGTCCCGTGGCGGCGTCGAGCTTCACAAGAGCTGCGCCACCCGTTCCCTGACGGTCGATCTCGCTACCGATGTAGATATAGGGGTGACCGTCTTCAATTTCCACGACGGGAGTGCAGTCAGTGTCGTCCCCCATGCTGTAGTGCCACACGGGGCGCATCGTGTCGAGATTGATGCCTAAGACGTTGCCGCCGTTGTCGGCGGTGAAGCCGTAGTTTGCATAGACAGCCATTGAGGCCTCCATTCCGGGCGCGCCGTAGTCGGCGCGATAGCGCATCGTCGAATGTAGCGTCAGGCGTCCCGGTTCAATGATATACTTATAGACGACTCCGTTCTCACCCGGCCGGAACAGAAACCGGCCGACGCGTATCGGCGACGAGTCGAAAGCGCCCCAATGGCGCCACGCCGACGGATCTTCAGGGAATGTCTGCGTGACTTCCCCTTTGAACAGGTCGACGACAAGATGGCCGAAAGGCCGCTCGGCCGGTACGCCCTGCCCCACATAGAGGTTGCCGTTGAGAGTCGGGTCGAGCGACACTGTCCCCTTAATGGGATTGCCGACATCGATTGCCCTGCGCGAGGCTTTGCCTGTAGCGAAGTCGATGAAATAGACCTTCGAGGCGAGCGAGCCGACTATAATCTCACGTCCTGAAAAGCCTTGGGCGAACTGTGCCGACATACGCCGCAGACAGCTGTCGGGCCATTCTACATAAAGCGGCTGGCCTGTCCATCCGCTGCCGCCGCCCCAGCGGCCGAAGCCGGTGTCGCGGTTGTCGGCGTCGGTCTCGAAAGCCCAGTCTATTTCGAAACGCGACGGCACACTGTCGAGCCGTCCGCCGAAATCAGCCTGCCGGAACGCACCGCGCCGGAATGTGAACGCGCCTGAAGCATCGGCGTAGAGATCAGTGAGATTTTCTATTCGTCCGTCGACATCCTGAAGCTTGACATCGACTTTAAACTCTATTTTCTGCGCCGAAGGACAGATTGTATCCGGCAGACGCTCAATGACCGTCTGCGTCGGTTTTTCGACAATACTGTCGGCATCGGCCGACGCTTTCTTAGTCTCTGATGATTTTCCACAGGAAACTGCCGTGAAAGCTGTCACCGCTACAATCGCGGCTGCGAAAAGGTTGCTGGATTTCATATATTCGCAAAAATACAAATTTTATTAAATCTCCCCACCGCTTTCCGTGGGAAATCGCTAACTTTGCGGCTGAATTCCTATTGCTGATAATTAAATGCTTACTTTACCTATTCATTTTGCTCCCTATCTGAAAGAAGTTATATGGGGAGGCGACAAGATCGCACCGTTAAAAAACATCGTCACAAGCCTCAACTCAATCGGCGAGAGCTGGGAAATCTCAGCCGTCCCGGGCCACGAGAGCATCGTCGACGAAGGCCCCCTCAAAGGAAAGAAACTCACTGATCTCTGCCGTGAATACGGCGCCGGTCTGCTCGGCACAGCAGTGACCGAACGCTACAGCACCGACTTTCCCCTGCTGATAAAAATCATCGACGCCGCCCGCGACCTCTCGGTTCAGGTTCACCCCGACGACGAACTGGCCATGAAACGCGCCGGAACGCGCGGCAAAACCGAGATGTGGCACGTTCTGGCCACTGAGCCTGGCGCACGCATCCATGTCGGCCTGCGACGCAAGCTGACCTCCGACGAGCTGATGAAGCTTGTCGAGGAAAAACAGATTATGGACGCCGTCGCCTCTTACGAATCAAAGCCGGGCGACACCTTCTTCATTCCCGCCGGACGAATCCACGCCATCGGCGCCGGCAACCTGCTCGTCGAGATTCAGGAGTCGAGCGACATAACCTACCGCCTCTACGACTACGACCGCCGCGGTGCCGACGGCAAACCCCGCGAGCTCCATCTCGCCGAAGCGCGCGACGCCATCGACTACACCGTCAGCGCTGACTACCGCAATGCCCCTCTGCGCCACGAGGCGACAGAGACGCTCGTCGACTGTTCCATGTTCACAACCGTGCGCCATGAGATCACCGGCGACCTGCCTCTGGGCAACGACAGCCGCTCGTTCATGGTCGTCATCAATCTCGGCGACAACGCGCGTCTGAAATGGCAGGGAGGCGAGACCACTCTCCGCCGCGGCAATTCGCTGCTGCTCCCCGCCTCAATGTCCGAAGTGACAGCCTGCGGCCCCGCCACCCTGCTCGCCGTCACCGTAAAATAATTTTGATTTCAGAACGGCGTTGCGTATCTTTGTGTCATGCGTAAACCGGTGATTCTGATTGTGGCCCTGATTGCGGCTTTGCTCATCGGCTGTAAGGAAGATACAGCCGAACCGCTGCGCATGGGGCGACGTCAGTTCCATCTCGACGACTCGACGGAATATATCGCCATCATAGGCGACATCCAGTCGATGATCCACTACCCCGCCAACCGCGACTATCTGAAGGCGACGGCCCACTGGCTCATCTGGCAGCATGCTCTGCATCCCGAATCGCTGAGAGCCGTAATACTTACGGGCGACATTACCGAGGACAACTCTCCCGAAGAATGGCGCATCGCCGGCGAACTGCTCTCTGACCTTGCGGCGACCGTGCCGGTGATATTCACCACCGGTAACCACGACTACAACACCGACGAAGGACGCGCTTCGACGGGAATCAACAGCATAGCCCCCGCCGGGCCGGCCCGACGCGCTATCGTGGCTTCTTTCGAAGAGGGGCGCGTCGAGAATGCCGTCTACCGAATCCGCTTCGGCGGTCGCCCGCTGTCGGTTATCGTCCTCGAATTCGGGCCACGCCTTGAAATCGTCGAAAAGGCTCGCGATTATATAGCCGGTCACCCCGACGAACGCTTTCTTCTGCTTACCCACGAGCTTCTGACTGCCGACGGCGAAATCATTGCCGACGGCGATGCCACCGCCCCTAAAGTGTGGTTTAACGAAAAAGTTACCGCCCCGGCAGAGATAATGCGTGAGCTTGTCATTCCTTTCGACAACGTCAGGGCTACGCTATGCGGCCACAACGGCTTCTGCGCCCATCGCTTCGATCTCAATGCCTCGGGGCGCCCTGTCTGCTCGGTGCTTTTCAATCTCCAGAGTCAGGCCTACGGGGGTGACGGATGGCTCATGCTCTGGCAGACCTCCGACGGGACGACTGTAGAATCGGTGCTCTTCAATGCCGTTTCCGACCATTTCTGTTCCGACAGCTTCGCAAATTTCTCTTTCAGACTCTGACTTACGGCTGAGCCTCAGGCTTAGGAACGTCGTCGACAACCTCAATTCTCTCACTGTCGAGAGTGCCGGTATAATTGAACAGCTTCAGCCCGAACAGGGGCGCCACGGCGGCTATATGCTCGAACAGCGCGCTCTGTATTGCTTCATAGGCAGTCCAGGCTGTTGTCGAGGTGAAGCAGTAGATTTCGAGAGGGATTCCGCAGCTTGTCGGAGAAAGCGTGCGCACGAGAAGCTGCTCCGTGTGGTCAAACTCGGGACGGCTCAGGATATATTCGCACAGATAGGCCCGAAGCAGTCCGAGATTGGTGTCGACAGTGCCGTTGACAACTGCCAGACCGGGATCGAAGACGGGCGTCGCGGCTGCTTTCTCTACAAAAGTCTTCAGAATCGGAAGCTTAGCCGCTATGGCCGCAGTGTTCTCGGGAGTGACGGGCACAACCGAGTTCGTCTCGACAAGAATACTGCGCATTATGCGGCGCGCACCGCTGTCTTTCATGCCGCGCCAGTTCTGGAACGACGACGACACGAGGGTATAGGGGGGCAGCGTGACTATGGTGTTGTCGAAATTCTGGACTTTCACCGTGGTCAGCGACATATCGAGGACAACACCGTTGGCGGGGGTCGACGGCACTACTATCCAGTCGCCCACATGCAACATATTGTTCTGAGCAAGCTGAATTCCGGCGACGAACCCGAGAATACTGTCCTTGAAAACGAGCATCAGGGCCGCCGCGAACGCGCCAAGCCCGGTCAGCAGCACCGCCGGAGATTTATCAAGCGCTATCGATACGGCTATAATGACGGCAACAAGCCACACGATGCCCTGCATTGTATTGAGAATTCCTTTGAGCGGGAGATTCCGGGTGTTCTGCCGGGCGTCGTAGACGCGCCATACGAAGCCAACTATAGCGTTGACGGCAATCGCTATCGTTATGACAAGATAGATCTGAAGGGCCGACACACAGAATGAGCGCAGCTCAGTGCCGTAGCGCAGTGCAAGAGGAATGAGCGCGAGCATCGCCAGCGGGGGCAGAATATGGCTGCAGTGGAGCAGAACTTTCTGCTTCAGCAGACTCTCGGCCATGGCGCTCTTGCGCAGACTGACGAATTTGCGCGCGCCCCAGAGAACGGCAACACGGGTCAGCCAGCCCAGCGCCACAGCCATAACGACAATAACGGCGACATAGACAATCTGATCGAGCGTCGGATCGTGGTCGAAACCGAGGTAGTCGAGAACAGTCTGCACCCCGCGCATGAGCATTCGGGCGAGCCGGTGGGACGGAATAATTTCACTTAGCATCATGCCTCTGAAACAGCTGAACGTGAGTAAATCAGTCAATGAGGAAACGCCGGGGCTGTTTCTTTGGTTCAATACGGTCAAAAAACAGAGTTTTTGGTTCGGTTAACCGCAATAATGGTATAAAAATCATGTCTTTTATTACTAAATTTGCAACGTGATGACATATCACCTCCCGCGAGGGAGCCGTGTCTTTAACCTAAGAGTCTAATTTCGTATAGTTTTTCCGCATGTTGAGAAAAATCAGGATTGTCTTCGCGACAATATTTTTCATTGGGATAACATTGCTGTTCCTCGATATTACCGGCGCTACTCACGCGTGGCTCGGATGGATGGCAAAAGTTCAGTTCCTTCCGGCGCTCATGGCGCTTAATGTCGGCGTAATCGTCGTTCTTGTGGCGCTCACCCTTGTTATGGGGCGCGTCTATTGCTCGGTCATCTGCCCGCTCGGCGTAATGCAGGATGTTATGTCGTGGCTCGGAGGCCGCGGAAAGAAAAGGCGTTACCGCTTCAGTCATTCGCCGGCCATGACTTGGCTGCGCGTGACAGTCCTCGTTCTCTTCGTGCTCGCCATCGTCTTCGGCATCAGCTCGTTTGTGGCGCTTCTTGCCCCCTACAGCTCCTACGGCCGCATAGTGTCGAACCTCTTCTCGCCCGTATATGTCTGGGTGAACAATCTTTTGGCCGACATTGCCGAACACTTCGACAGCTACGCTTTCTACAGCCGCGAGGTCTGGATCCGCTCGGCTTCGGTGTTCACCGTTGCGGCCCTGACATTTGTCATCCTGTTCGTTCTGGCGTGGAGAAACGGCCGCACCTACTGCAACACCGTCTGCCCCGTAGGAACCGCACTGGGATTCCTCTCGCGCTTTTCACTGCTGAAGATCAATATCGATTCCGAGAAATGCAACGCCTGCGGCCTCTGTTCGCGCCGCTGCAAGGCAGCCTGCATCGACGGCAAGAGCCACACCGTGGACTACTCGCGCTGCGTGGCCTGCTTCGACTGTGTCGACACCTGCACCCACGGAGCCATCAGCTACGGCCTGCGCCGGAAATCGGCGAAGACCGTTTCCGAGCCTGAGTCCGGGAAAACTGATTCGTCGCGCCGCTCCTTCATAACCGTGACAGCAGCGCTGGCAGGCGCCGCAGCCATGAAAGCAGCCGACAAGACCGTCGACGGCGGCATGGCGGTCATTCTCGACAAGCAGATTCCCGAACGGAAGACCCCGATAGTGCCTCCCGGCGCCAAGAGCCTCAAGAATGTCGCCGACCGCTGCACAGGCTGCCAGCTATGCATCCAGGCATGCCCCAACGGTGTGCTGCGTCCTTCTGGCGGAGTGCTGACGCTGATGCAACCTACCTCGTCGTATGAGCGCGGATACTGCCGTCCCGAATGCACGGCCTGTTCCGACGTCTGCCCGGCCGGAGCCATTGAAAAGATCGACGTGGCCGAGAAATCATCGATTCAGATCGGTCATGCCGTATGGATCAGGAAAAACTGTATTCCTGTCGTCAACGGCGACAGCTGCGGCAACTGCGCTCGCCACTGCCCTGTCGGAGCCATAACGATGGTGCCGCTCCAGCGCGGCAAGGAGGACTCGCCGAAGATTCCGGCCGTCAACACCGAGCGCTGCATAGGCTGCGGCGCCTGCGAAAACCTGTGTCCGGCGCGCCCGTTCAGCGCAATTTATGTCGAAGGACACGAAGCTCACCGTAAAATCTAAGCTAACATTCCCGACCTATGAACAATAACGATAAAGGGTCACTCGACCGCCGCAATTTCCTCAAGATTTTCGGAGCCGGAAGCGCAGTAGCCGCTACTGCCGCTGTTGCCGGATGCCGGTCTGACCGCAATCCCGCAACCGGCGACACCATAACCGCGCAGGGGGAGATTCCGAAAGACAAAATGGAATACCGAACCAATCCGAAAACCGGCGAGAAGGTGTCGCTTCTGGGCTACGGATGCATGCGCTGGCCCGACACCGACGGAGGCGTCGGAAAGAGTGACGCGCCGCTCGACCAGGACACCATAAACCGTCTTGTCGACTACGCCATCGACCACGGCGTGAATTATTTCGACACCTCGCCCGCCTACTGTCAGGGCCGTTCGGAAGAAGCCACAGGTATAGCCCTCTCGCGGCATCCGCGCGACAAATATTTCATAGCCACAAAGCTGTCGAACTTCGCGCCTCAGACATGGAGCCGCGAAGCCTCGATTGCCATGTACCGCGACTCGTTCAAAAAACTCCGCACCGACCATATCGACTATATGCTGCTTCACGCTGTCGGCGGCGGCGAAGACTCGATGAAGACTCTCAATGCCCGCTATTTCGACAATGGCATTCTCGACTTCCTCATGAAAGAGCGCGAGGCCGGGCGCATACGTAATCTCGGGTTCTCATTCCACGGCGACATCAACGTGTTCGACCGCCTCCTTGCCGACCACGACAAATATAACTGGGATTTCGTTCAGATCCAGCTCAACTATCTCGACTGGAAAAACGAGGTCGACCCCGAGACGCGCAACACCAATGCCAAATATCTCTACGACGAGCTCGTCAAGCGCCGTATTCCCGCCATCATCATGGAGCCGCTGCTCGGAGGACGCCTCTCGAATGTGCCCGACCATATCGCCGCCCGCCTCAAAGAGCGCGAGCCTGAACGCAGTGTGGCGTCATGGGCGTTCCGATATGCCGGCACCCATCCCGACGTATTGACCGTTCTGTCGGGCATGACCTACATGGAGCATCTTCAGGACAACCTGCGCTCCTACAGCCCGTTCAAGCCGCTGACCGACGACGAGACGGCCTATCTCTACGAGACAGCCGAGCTGATCCGCCAGTATCCGACTATTCCGTGTAATGACTGCAAATACTGCATGCCGTGTCCATACGGGCTCGACATTCCCGGCATTTTGCTCCATTATAATAAATGTGTCAACCAGGGCAATGTTCCCGAAAGCGCTCAGGCCGAAAACTACCGCAAGGCACGCGAGGCATTCCTCGTGGGTTACGACAGGTCGGTTCCGCGGCTGCGTCAGGCAAGCCACTGCATAGCCTGCGGCAGATGCAAGCCTCATTGCCCTCAGGAGATCGACATCCCCGCCGAGCTGGCCCGCATCGACGGGTTCGTCGAGAAACTAAAGCAGAACAAGTTATGATTGACAGCCTCGTTGACCTGCTCCACAAAGGGGGCCACACTCTGGTGGTCGCCAACGGCGACGATGTCCGCACTTTCGGACGCCGCGGTGTGGCCGATCTCTTCGAGCTGCTTGCTTCAGAGCCTGAATTCCTTCGCGGAGCCTCGGTTGCCGACAAAGTCGTCGGCAAAGGAGCCGCCGCTCTGATGATTCTCGGCGGCATAGTCCGGCTCCATACCGACATCATCAGCGATGCCGCCTTAGACCTGTTCAGAGATAGCGGCGTCGAGGTCGCCTACGACACCAGAGTTCCGCACATAGCCAACCGCGACCGTTCGGGACGATGCCCCGTCGAGACCCTTTGCGAGCCCTGCGCCACCGCCGCCGAATGCCTGCCTATGATCGAAACTTTCATTGCCCGACAATGCGGCCGAAACTGATTCCCGCTTTTGCCGCTATTGCGCTGTCTCTTCAGGCATCCGCCTCCGAACCGGCCGACAGCCTGACACTGGGCGAAGTCGTCGTCACCGGCTCGCGCAACGCCGTCGACCCGCGCCATCTGTCGCAGACAGTGACCGTTGTCGGCCGCCGCACAATCGAAGCCGACATGCAGCAGTCGCTGCTGCCGACTCTGACAGAGCACGTGCCCGGGCTCTTCACTACCTCACGCGGAGTCATGGGCTACGGAGTATCCGACGGCTCGGCCGGCGCCATCTCAATTCGAGGATTGAGCGGCTCGTCGGGCCGGATGATGGTGCTCATCGACGGACATCCGCAGTATGCCGGAATTTTCGGCCACCCCATCGGCGACGCCTATCAGTCGATGCTGGCCGACAAGGTCGAGGTCGTGCGCGGCCCCGCCTCGGTTATCTACGGTTCAAACGCCATGGGCGGAGTCGTCAATATCGTCACGCGCCGCAACCGCACGTCCGGAGTCGAGACACGCCTCCACGCCGGAGCCGGCTCTTACGGGACGGTCGAAACCGAGCTGACAAATACGGTGAATGCCGGACGGTTCTCAAGCACCGTAGCCGCCTCCTATAACCGCACCGACGGCCACCGGCGCAACATGGGCTTCGAGCAATATGGCGGCTATGCCAGAGCGGCCTACCGCTTCTCTGACCGGTGGGACATCTTCGCCGACGTCAACATAACCCACTTCAACGCCTCGTCGCCGGGCCCCGTAGATGCTCCGCTCGAAGACGGACGCCAGCGCATAACGCGCGGAGTCGCCTCGGCAGCCCTATCGAACGACTACGGCCACACCTCCGGCTCGCTGAGCTTCTTCTACAACTGGGGGCGCCATCATATTAACGACGGCTTCACCCCGGCCGAAGGGGAGACTTCTCAGGACGGCCGCTTCCGCTCTACCGACAACATGATGGGCATCTCTGCCTATCAGTCCACAGCATTTTTCAAGGGGAACCGCACGACCATAGGCTTCGACTGGTTCCGCTACGGCGGACGTGCCCTGACGCGCTACGTAGCCGGGGAATCGGCCGGAACCGAACGCCTCCTTGTCGACAAACATGAAGACGAACTGGCCGGCTATGTCGACATTCGTCAGGACGTCGCCCGGATTCTGACCCTCAACGCCGGACTGCGCGTCGACAACCATTCGCGCGTCGGCACCGAATGGGTGCCTCAGGCCGGCGCCGTCGTCCGTCTGCCGCGCGAAATCACCCTCAGAGCCTCGGCAGCCAAAGGATTCCGCTACCCGATTCTGCGCGAGATGTATATGTTTCCGCCTCAGAATCCCGACCTCAGGCCAGAATCGATGTGGAGCTACGAGCTGTCGTTCCGTCAGACCCTCGCCCCCCACCGCATATCCTACGGCGTCAACATATTCTATATCGACGGTAAGAACCTCATTGTGACGCTCCCCAACCCCAACGGCACGGGACGTCTCAATCAGAACAGCGGCAAAATCGACAACGCAGGATTCGAGCTGCAGGCCGCATGGGACATAACGGCCGCATGGAGCGTCAACGCAAACTACAGCTTCCTCCACATGAAGAGGCCCGTTATTGCCGCTCCCGAGCACAAGCTCTATGCCGAGGGGCAGTTCTCGAGCGGCCGCTGGCTCGCCGCTACCGGAGTAGAATATATCGCCGGACTCTATACCTCGACCGGGCCTGAGATGAAAGAGAGCTTCGTGCTCTGGAACCTGCGCGGCTCGTTCCGCGCCCTGTCATGGCTTACGCTATGGCTGCGCGCCGACAACCTGCTCGCTCAGAAATATGAGATAAACGCCGGCTATCCGATGCCGCGCGCAACCGTCATGGCCGGCGTAAACCTAAGATTTTAACAACAACCAAATATTTTCCTCATCATGACTCAGACATCTTCAATCCGTCTCTATCAGCTCGACTACCGTAGGGCCCGCACCTATCTCTACGCCGCCCTGTTCGTCATCGGCAACATCGCTGTTCCCCAGCTTTTCCACCTCATGCCCGACGGCGGCCACATCTGGCTCCCGATCTATTTCCTGACACTGATCGCAGCCTATAAATACGGATGGCGCGTAGGACTGCTGACAGCTCTGGCTTCGCCCGTTGCCAACTCGCTGTTTTTCGGAATGCCCGCCGTAGCGGCTCTCCCCGCAATCATGCTCAAATCGGTTCTGCTGGCCATTATAGCCGGATTCATCGCCGACCGCTACCGCCGTGCATCGCTGCTGATGCTCGCAGGAGTCGTCATTGCCTACCAGATTCTCGGATCGCTCGGCGAATGGGTCATCACGGGCAGCCTTGCCGAAGCTCTCTCCGATTTCCGCCTCGGCATTCCCGGAATGCTGCTTCAGGCTATCGGCGGATGGCTGGTGATTAACACCGTTTTACGTCGCTGAACGCTTTTTATCTTATAAAATCGGCGCTGTTTTTAAACTTATTGCTATTTTTGCGGCTGCAACTATTACTTTTTTACAACTGCAAAAATATGAAAAAGCATTACGTTCTATTCATTCTGGCGCTGATTGCGGCATTCATACCAGCCGCAGCCGCCACCGCCACCTACGTCGTCGACATCGACGACGTCAGCCGTGTTGAACTCGACATTGACGGCACTCCCGTCACAGGTCTCAAAAACGGGTCGAACTCAATCGATATGGGCTCGGCGAAATATCTTCGCGTGACAGCCAAAAAGGGTGTCGTCTTCACCGACGTCACCCTTATCGACACGTATAACGACAACGAAGAGATAAGCTGGCTCAACCGCGTCGAGACCGCCGACGGACTTCAGTATATCGACCTCCACACGAACTTCCCCGAAGACGAGACATTCAGAATCCGCACCTCGGGAGCCGAAGACGTGCGCACGGCCACTCTGACAGTCACCGTCGATGACCCGTCGCTGGTACGGCTCGTCAGGGCCCATTCCGACGAGCCTGTCGAACTTGTGGCCGGGAAGGACAATATCGTCAGATTCGATCCGGCAACGGAGACTCCGATGACCTTGACGCCTACGGGAGAAAAGCCGCTCTATCGCGTCACTCTGAACGGCACAGAGATTGAATCGAACGGCTACAGCTACACCATCCCCGCCGCCAACGGCGACCGGCTCGCCATCGAGGCTCTGTTCCCCGACGTCGACTGTAGCCTGACATTCAAATTCCAGAACGACGACGCCCTGAACTTCATCAAGACCGTCGATATCGACGGCAAGCCATTCACCGATTTCGCCTCCGGCAAGACCACCGTCAAGATGGGTGCAGGCCTCGAGATCAACGGCAACACAAACCTCTACGAGGTAACGACCTTCACCATCAACGGAAAGTCAGTGGCCTACTCGAACCCGTTCAGATTCCTCATCGAGGGGGACACCGAAATCTCGATCGCCGTAAAGCGCTATGCCTCGTTCGACATGACAGTGGATGTCGACGACCCGGCCCGTGTCCACATATATCAGGGCTATAGTTACAACGGCAACGAATATACCCTCGTCGCGGGCGAGAACACCGTCGAGGTTCTCCGCGACACCCCGATTGTCAGCCTCGTTCCCGCCGAAGGATGCTATATCGCATCGCTGACCATAGGCGATTACGCCTACACCCGCGAAGAGCTTCAGGTTTCGCCCGTAATGGTCGGCTCTCTGAAAGAGGGTGAAGTGCTTAAAGTCACCACAGGCGTTATCGAGCGCAACGAGCGTTTCGCACTGTATGTCAGCGGACTCGAATCGGCAAAAGACTACTTCAGGCTCTGCCGCGCCGACCGCTCCGAGATAACGGGCATCACCGACGGATACACCCTCGTCGACTTCTACGAAGGTGACAACAGCTTCATTCTGACAACCGGCGCCCCGGTCGCTTCATACGTCTACCTCAACGGCGAACAGATCGAACCTGAATACCCCGACGCGCCGAACTACCGTCCCGTCATGGCCAATGACGACGTGCTGAAAGTGTTCTTCGGCGAGCGACCTGAAAGCTACAACGTCACCTTCGACATCGTCGAGTCGGCCAAAGGCCACTATACCCTCGTCCACGACCTCATTGCCCCCGTCGACGCAAATGAAATCAAAGTCTTCGAAGGCACCGAGATAACCCTCACGCCCGATGTCTACACGACGATGACAGTCACTCTCGACGGCAATCCCCTCGAAAAAGGGACCGACGGAAGCTACCGTTTCACCGTCACGTCGGACTCGGTTCTAAAAGTGACATCCTCGGAGAGCGGAATCGATTCCATCGGCGCCGATTCTGATTCAGAGGCAATCTACTACGACCTCACGGGACGCCGCATCAGCGCCCCCGAGCCCGGAGTTCCCGCCATACGGGTAGTCGGCGGCCACGCCTCTAAAATCATCCGCTGACATATTCAGCCGATAACCGGTTACGGCGTATTCTCTGCTTTTCGCGGTTTTTTACACCCGAAAATTTGAGAATACGCCGTTTCTGTTGTAATTTCGCATCTTGTGGAACATCATATCAAAGAGTTGCTGCGTAAGGAGTGTCTGTTCCAGCTGTCTGAACCGACACTCGACAAATTTCTCGGGCTTATGGATGAACGCTGTCTAAAAGCCCGTGAAGTTCTGGTCATGACCGGCCAGACCGACCCCGACATATACATTGTCAAGGAAGGGATACTCAGCCACACTTACCTTGACGGGCAGAAAGAACGGACAGCCTTTTTCTCAATGCCCGGAACAATGACATTCTCGTCACATTGCTTTTATTTCGGAGAGCCGGCCCTCTATCAGGTCGAGGCCTGCTGTCCGACAACCCTGCTCCACATTTCGAAAGAGCGCTTCGACGAACTGGCGGCCGACTCCCATGAATTCTGCCGGTGGGCCCTCAGCATGGCCCAGTGTCAGCTCTACTTCTACGAAATGAAGCAGGCTGTCATCAACGGCAACGCCCGCGAACGTTTCAAAAGCCTTATGGACAGGCGCCCCGAAATAATGGCGCGGGTTCCAATGAAAAAAATCGCATCATATCTCGGCATTACACAATCTTATCTTTGCAGGCTTAAAACTATCTACTTTAAAGCCCCCGAGAAGTTTTAACGCCGTTTTTTGACATAGTACAATCTTTTTTCAGCATTTTTTTATTTGGTTTGCAAAATCAAACGGCAGCGGCCTGCCACTGCCTGAGAATTGCGATCATTCCATTCCTATACCATAACAACCACAGCCTATGAAAACAAATCGCTACAAAACACTTGTTCTGGCAGCTGCGATGATGTCGCCTATAGCCATTGTGGCTGCTCTCAACGGCCGGTCGCTGAGAGACAATGTCGCGCCGACAGTCATCGCGACCCCGCTTGAGATGCGGTCAGGCGAAAAGCCTATGGCACCGGCCGTGCGCAGAAGCGCCGCCGACATCGACGCCCGGCTCTTCGGATACAATGACAGCTACACCTCTCCCGGCATAGTCAGTTTCTCGCTCTCCGGCGACTACGACGGTCAGACTCACGTCCCCAACAGTCCGTCACTCGGGCGCGGCGGCGTCTACGTCGACGGCAGCTATTATGTATGCACCTCAAGCGCAATCTACAAATACGACACCACCGACTGGAGCGCCACCCCGGAGTCGGCCAGTTTCGACAAATCGACTTTCGAATATCCCTTCGAGCTCACCTACGACGTGACGACATCTACGGTCTACGGCTGTATGCAGGATCCGGGATGGAACCAGACCTACTTTTTCGGCACCCTCGACCTCGAGACCGGAAAAGCGACAAAGATAGGATCGGTCGTTCGCAAGATTATCGGACTGGCCGCCGACATCAACGGCGACATATATGCCATAATGAAATACGATACCGAGCCGGCGAGCATCTATCAGTCTAACGTCCTGACGCTCTATAAAATCGACAAGACCAACGCCGCTATGACCCGTATCGGCAATCTCGGCATAACCTCATACTACGAAAATTTCTCGGCCACCTTCGACTTCAAGAGCGGAACTCTGATAGTATGCAGCGACCCGACATATTCGACAAGCGCCGTCTACAGCGTCGATACCTCGACGGGGGCGGCGACAAAGATACGCGATACGGCCGGCGAGATGATGAAATCGATTTTCATCCCCTACGTCCTCACTCCCGCCGACGCCCCCGCTCTGCTTACCGACCTCTCAGTCAGCTTCACCGATGCCCGGGGCAACGGACGCGTAACCTTTACCGCTCCGACCCTGACCTACTCAGGCGAAACACTTTCGGGCAAAATCGGCTATAGAATCACAGACCGCGACACCGAGCTGAAATCGGGCGAAATCGATCCCGGAGAAAAAGTCGACTTAGCCATTGCCGACCCAAACAACGGCCAACGCACTCTGACCGTAGCCCTGACAAACAAAGCCTCGGGCTCACAGTCGGTCAACGACATCAAGACCTTCGTCGGCGCCGATACCCCCGAGGCTCCCGCCGCCATCACCGCCTCGGCAGACCGCAACAACGTCAGAGTTTCATGGACGGCACCCGCGAAAGGGACCCACGGAGGTTTTGTCAACACCTCGGCCCTGACATATAAAGTCACTCTCCAGCCTATCGGCAGAGTTATCGCCGACGGCATAACCGCTACTGAAGTGGCGACGGAGCTTGACCTCGAAGGCCAGAAAAGCCTCTATGCCGAAGTGACAGCCTCGGCCGACGCCATAGAGAGTGCGGCAGCAGCCTCGTCGCGCTTCATTGCCGGCACACCGTTCAACGTACCCTACAGCGAAGACTTCGCCAATATCGAGAATTTCTATCTCTACACCATCGAAGACGGCAACAGCGACGGACACGGATGGGAATACTACACGACCTACGACGGCGCATACCCCCAGTGTAACTATTCAACGGAGAATCCCAAAGACGAATGGCTCTTCACCCCGACAATCCATCTGCTCAAAGACAATCTCTACACCCTGTCGTTCCGCGCGTCGAACATGATGAAATCCCAGCCCGAGAAGTTCGAGGTCAAGCTCGGCGAAGCCCCGCGCTCTTCGGCAATGACGACCGTTCTTCTTGAGCCGGGCAACATCGGCAACGAACTGTCGTGGACTTGGTTCGACTATTCGATAACGGTTGTCGTCGACAAAGACGGCGACTACAACATAGGCTTCCACGCCATGAGCGAAGCCGACCGCCATATAATCGGTCTCGACGACATCAGCATTGCCGGAGCGCCTATGGCATCTCCCGCCGCAGCCTCGGCCGTGGAAATCGAGCCCGCACCCTGGGGTGCCCACACTGCGACACTGAAATTCCGCACTCCGACAAAAACCGTCGGCGGCGATCCTCTCGATGCCATCAGCCATGCCGATGTATATCTCAACAATGTTCTCTACAAGACTATCGACAATCCGGCGCCCGACACCGACATCGTTGTCCCGCTCAACACAGTCGACGGCGCCAACAGCGTGACTGTCTACTGCTTCAACGGCGTCGGACGAGGCTTCCCGGCGACAGTCAGTGTTTTCACCGGCAAAGACAGCCCGGCCGCCCCGGCCAACTTCCGTGCTACAGTCGGCGATGAAGGGGTTGTACTGACGTGGGACACCCCGCTCGGAGCGCATGGAGGCACCCTCGACACCGAAGGGTTCGGATATGCTCTCGGATGCTATATCAACGGCGAGCTTTCGGTACTGACCAACAGCCTCGGCGCCGTCAACCGCTTCGTCGACACCGCCCGACGCGACAACCAGACGTCAATCATGTATGCCATTGCCGCTTTCAACGAAACAGGCGACGGCCCGACAGCGCTTTCAAACAGCGTGGTGACAGGAGGCAAGCCTTACGCATTGCCGTTCTTCGAGACCTTCCCGAGCGGCTACAGCACTTACGGCGTCTGGGAAAACCAGTCGGTCAACCGCGGACTCAGCGGATGGCGCATCTGGAATCCCGAAACCGACACCTTCAAGCCTTTCGACGACGATCAGGGCGCACTGGTCTTCCAGGCCGTCAAAGAGGGCGACGAATGCCGCCTGTTCTCAGGCAACATAGATATGCGCTCATCGCGCCATCCCGTTCTCTCATTCCGCTACCGCGGCGTTAACTCGAGCCAGAAGCTCACGGTTGAGGCCAGCGCCAACTCCGCGGAATGGCAGCCGGTAGGCGAAATAGTCCTCGACCCCGCCGACAACGAATGGCACACAGCCAAAATATCGCTGAACCGCTTCAACGAGACAGAATTATTCCGAATCGCCTTACATGCCACCGCCGTCGACCTCTCGCCGATCGTCGTAGACTGCATAGAGATACGCGATGTATTCACCGACGACCTCGGCATTGCCTTCTCGTCGCGCCATAACTTCTATCCCGGCGAGCCCCAGACTCTGACGGCGACTGTCACAAACCTCGGCGAGAACAACGCCGACGCATGGAGTGTCGACTTCCTGCGCGACGGCGAAGTGATAGCCACCGCCGACGGACAGGCTCTCGTTCCCGACCAGACAGCAAAGCTGACGACATCGGTAACAGTAGGACTCGGCGACAACGACGAAGCCGTCTACAGCGCCCGCGTGAACTACAATGCCGACCGCAACCCCGACAACAACCTCAGCGATGGCATCGGAGTGCGCCATCACCTGCCGCTCTTCCCCGCTCCGACCGATCTCTCACTCACCGGAAAGACCGACGAAGGCTACAGCTTCGCATGGAACGAACCGGCGCCATGGACCGAGCCGGCCCCTGAGACTGTGACCGACGACTTCGAAAGCTACGAGCCGTTCATAATCGATGAGATCGGCGATTGGACAGTTGTCGACGAAAACGGCGCCGAAGGCACTTTCGGCCTTATCGGGCTCCACTTCCCCTATCGCGAAGCGGCCAAGTCGTTCCAGATATTCAATCTGTGGGCTCTCGGCATTGAGATGGGCGACGACGAAGTCACATGGCGTCCCCATTCGGGCCATCAGATGCTCGTGGCCTTTGCCGACAAAGACCGCCACAACGACGACTGGCTGATTTCCCCCGTCCTGTCGGGCGACGCACAGACAATCTCATTCTGGGCGCGCAGCCTCAACACATTCTCCTACGGCCCCGAGACTTACGAAGTGCTCGCGTCGACAACAGGGAACTCTCTGAAAGACTTCTCGGTTATCGAAAGCGGCGAAGTGCCGGGCGACTGGACTGAATTCAAAATCGACCTCCCCGCCGGAACAACATACTTTGCCATCAAGTGTACCAGCGACGACGTATGGGCAATGGCTGTCGACGACATAACCTACACTCCCGGCACCGGCATGCCTGCCAACCCGCAGCTGACAGGTTATAACCTCTACCGCAACAACGAACCGGCCGGAACCGCCGTAACCGGCAATACAGCCGCTACTCTCGCAGGCAATGCCGCCGACTCGTTTGCCGTGACCGCCGTATATGCCGAAGGCGAATCGCGCTTCTCGAACATCGTTGTTCCGGGGCAGACAGGTATCGGCTCGGTTTCAGCCGGCCACAAGGTGACGGTTTCAACCCGCGGACTCGACATCGTCATCGCCGGTCTCGGCGGACGCACCGCCAATCTGTATACCGCCGACGGACGGCTTTATGCCTCAGCCACAGCCGCCGACAGGGCAACGTTGACCGTGGGCGCTCCCGGCGTCTATATCGTGGCTGTCGACACTGACGTTGTCAAGATTGTAGTGCGCTGAGAATTATTCCTGAACAACCTCGACAGAAGGGGGCCCGCTGCGAACGGGCCCCCTTTTCGCGCTCTTTTTCGAGGAATGTTGATAAAAAAACGGCTTAGTTTACGCCAATAGCCGAATTATTCGTATATTTGCAAGCTGAAAATCTGCAATTGAAAAATATTAACCATCATTAACATATCCTAAACCACAATGCAAAGCAAAGGAAACATGGGTAGCTGGGTGGCTGGCATCATAGCCATCTTCCTGGTCCTCATCTGCCTTTTCTATCTCTCGTTTACTTTTGTGGGAAACCACTATGAGAGCAAAGCTGAGCAGTATGCTCAGGAACAGGCCGCCAAGAAAGGCAGCGACAAAGACACCTACCGACTTGCCAAGAGCGAATATCTCAAGAATATCGCCAACGACAAGGTTTGGCTCGGCTACACTTTCAACGAAGTTCAGAAACTCGGCGTAGGCCTCGGCCTCGACCTCAAAGGCGGCATGAACGTGACGCTTCAGGTTTCGGTGCCCGACATTCTGCGTTCCATGGCCAACAGCGAAGGCAACCCCTACTTCGAACGCGCCATCGCAGCCACCGACAGCGTTGCCAAGGCAACCCGCTCGAACGACTACGTCGACCTCTTCATCACCCAGTATAAGGCTCTCGATCCCCAGGGCGACCTGACTGTTCTTTTCAAAGACCAGGTCAAACGCGGCGACTCTGAAGAAGCCATCCGCTCGGCCCTGCGTCAGGAGGTCAAAGACCGCGTCAGCTCGTCGACCAACGTTCTGCGCGCCCGTATTGACCAGTTCGGCGTCGTAGCCCCCAACATTCAGGAGCTTGAAAAAGACGGTCAGATTCTTCTCGAGCTTCCGGGCGTCAAAGAGCACGACCGCGTTCGCGAGCTTCTGAAATCGAGCGCCAACCTCGAATTCTACGAGACAATGCCTCTGAGCGAATTCCAGGGCGCATTAGCAGAGATCGACCAGGCCATGCGCGCCGACTCGGCCTCGACCTACCGCCCCCTGTCGAGCTACTTCGTCCAGATGGGCGACCCGCGCTATATCAACGTAGGTATCGCTACAGAAACAGCCCGCGACACCATCAACGCCATTCTGGCAAGCCCGCTGGCAAAGAGCAAGCTCCCCTCGAACCTCAAGCTTGCATGGAACGTCAAGCCTGAAATCGTCGAAGGCAACGACTCGACCGGCAAAAAGACCGCAAGCTACTACACTCTTGTAGCCCTCAAGACCAACAACGGCAAGGCTGCCCTCAGCGGCGACGTCGTAACGGCCGCCAGCGCCGACTTCGACAACCAGCAGGGCGGCAACTACGTCAACATGACGATGCGCCCCGAAGCCGGACGCCAGTGGGCACGCATCACCGCCGCAAACCTCCAGAAGCCCGTTGCCATCGTCCTCGACGATCAGGTCTACTCGGCCCCCAACATCAACTCGGTCATCGAAGGCGGCCGCTCGGTCATCACCGGCAACTTCACCACCGACGAGGCGAAAGACCTTGCCAACGTGCTCAAGTCGGGTAAGATGGCTGCGAAAGTCGACATCATCTCCGACACCGTCATCGGCCCGTCGCTCGGCCAGCAGGCCATCGAAGACGGCTTCATGTCGTTCATCATAGCGCTGGTGCTTCTGATGATCTTCATGTGCTGCTTCTACGGCGTAATCCCCGGACTCATCGCTAACCTCGGTCTGGTATTCAATATCTTCTTCACCTTCGGCATTCTCGCCTCGTTCCAGGCCGTGCTGACCCTGTCGGGTATCGCCGGTATCGTGCTCGCCCTCGGTATGGCCGTCGACGCCAACGTGCTTATCTTCGAGCGCGCCAAAGAGGAACTCCGCGCAGGCAAGAATGTGCGTCAGGCTATCGCCGACGGTTACAGTAACGCCTTCTCGGCCATCTTCGACTCGAACCTCACCTCGGTAATCACCGGTGTTATTCTTCTCTTCTTCGGAACAGGCCCCATCAAAGGCTTCGCCACCACTCTTATCATCGGCATCGTAGTTTCGTTCTTCACCGCCGTCTACCTGACCCGTCTGGTATTCATCATCGGCGCCAAGGCCAAACCCTTCCAGCGTCTGACATTCACCACCGCGATTTCGCGCAAGATGTTCACCAACACGAAGATCAACTTCCTCGGCAAGCGCAAGATGAGCTTCACCGTGGTCGGCATCGTCGCTCTGGTCATCATCGGCAGCTTCTTCATCCGCGGCCTCAACCAGGGCATCGACTTCTCGGGCGGACGCAACTATGTTGTCCAGTTCGACCATCCCGTCAAGACCGACGTGCTCCGCAATCAGCTCGCTCCGCTCTTCGACGGCGCACAGGTCAGCGTGATCACCATCGACGACAACACGAAAGTACGTATCTCGACCAACTACAAAATCGATTCTGAAGATCCCAACATCGACGACGAGGTAACCCAGATCCTCTACAAAGGTCTCAAGAGCGATCTTGGCAATATGTCACTCGAAGACTTCTCGACAACCAACGAGAACATGGGCATGATGTCGAGCCAGAAAGTGGGCCCGACAGTCGCCAACGACATGAAGACCGACGCCTACATCGCAGTCTGCCTCGCCCTGCTGGCAATGTTCTTCTACATCCTCATCCGTTTCCATAACATCGCCTTCTCGGTCGGCGCTCTGGCAGCCGTTGCCTTCACGGCATTCACCATCATCGGCTTCTACAGCCTCTTCTGGGGAGTGTTCCCCTTCGCCATGGAAGTCGACCAGAGCTTCATAGCAGCCATCTTGACCGTCATCGGTTATCAGATCAACGATACGGTGGTTGTGTTCGACCGTGTGCGTGAAAATGTCGGTCTCTATCCCAAACAGAGTTTCTTCGACACAATCAATATCTCGATCAACTCAACTCTCGGACGAACTGTGATGACCTCGGCATCGACCCTGCTCGTGCTGCTCTGCATCTTCATCCTCGGCGGCGACTCGATCCGCTCGTTCACCTTCGCAATGATCTTCGGTGTGATCATCGGCACACTGGCAACAATGTTTGTCGCAGCTCCGGTGGCCTACATCACCGACTCGCGCCGCAACCGCACAGCAGTGCGCAAAGCAGCCAAATAATCCGGTCCGACCGGAATAGCCATAAGC
>DBGBEM010000169.1:0-2720 GCA_048477235.1 Muribaculaceae bacterium
CAAACGCCTTGCATCCAAACAAGTAAAAGCCCACGCCTTTAGCGTGAGCATTAACTGTTACTCTTGGATGCTTCTTAAAATTTGGCGATTTTCAGAAGACAAGAATAAAGCTAACGCTTTTATGTCAATATGTCCTAATGAAGTATTATATCATAGGCAATGATTTTCGTTTTTAAGAGTTGATAAAGTTATTTTCGGCAAAAATAGTGCAAAAAAAGCATTCTGCCAAATAGTCGGCGCGAATCAGCGCGCCTGGAAGCTGAAACGGCATATCCGCGGGGCGGATATGCCGTTGTGGGGTCGGGGCCAGGCCGGGATCAGCGCTCGCGGGCGCTGTAGTTGGGGGCTTCGCCGGCAATTTCGCGCAGAATATCTTCGAGCGTCTCGTCGGCCCTGAGGTTCATGCGCTCGCGCAGACGGTGGCGGTTCATCTTTACCGAACCGGGCTGAATAAGCAGCATTTTGGCTATCTGCTTGGTGGTCATACCAACACTGATGTAGACAGCCAGCCTGATATCGCCCTCCGACACTGCGGGATAGCGCGCCTTCAGACGCCTGACGAAATCGGGATGCACTTTTTCAAACAACGCTGCGATATTTTCCATCTCATCCTTATTATTAAGGTGCATTCTGATTGTCTGTTCGATCGTCCGGAGATCCGACGAGCCGGCGCCTTCGCGCTTCATGCGTCCGACATCGGTCAACACGCTCTGCAAAGCATTATCTTTCTCAGCCATCGACAGCGACGCGGTAACGAGCTTCCGGCTCTCACGTTCACGCTCAAGCTGAGCGCGGGCCACTTCGAGACGATGCCGGTGGTTGCGCCGCAGCAGCAGGTTTACCGCGACCATGGCCACGAAAGCCACTACCACGACCACCATCCACATAATCAATCGGTCACTGTAGCGTCGGGTTCGCGCCAACTCGTCGCGCCGCGCTATCTCACTGCGGCTTTCAGAGCCGCGGATATCTTCGCGACGCGCCACTCTGTCAATAGAATCCATGCAGGCAATATAGCGATCGGCATACTTTACCATGCTGTCAGGATCTTGCCGGTCGCGGTAAATCTGCAGCCCGATGCGCGCAATAGCGGCGCTGAGCGCGAGGTCTGCCGGAGTGCGCCGCAACGCCATCTCTCCGTAGCGGCGAGCGCTGTCAGGCTGATTGTGCTCCATATAATATTGCGCTATAGCCACTTCGGCCTCGGCGCTCCGAGTAGCATAGCCGCTGCGACCACTGATTTCGCTGAGACACCGCTTCATCATTCCTACATCATCGAAAGCCTCAGAGGCCGACAACGTCACAATATTATAGAAGTCGAAATCGGCGCGTGCGGTTGAATCGGCGAGCAACCGGCTGAAAATGGCACGGCTATCATCTGCGCGCCCCATATCAAACAGTATCGAGGCATTGTTTAGCTGAGTTTTCAGATGGTAATCTTTCAGTCCGAGAATGCCGTATAGCGAATCGGCTGTCGAATAATAATTATAGGCGTGCTCAAGATCGCCGACATCTTTAAGGATGTGCGCGACGTCAAGATATGCATGAGCAAGCATCAGATTGTCGGAGGTAGAGCTATAGAAGTCGGCAAGGCGCTTCAAGGCGTCGTATTTATTGAGGCGCGAGGCATCCGACAACACAACCGACAGATGTCGGAAGCGCGCCCGGTCGTAGGGATAACGTGACGAATCAGAAAGAGCCAATGCCTCTTCAGCTTCTCTGATTGCGTCTACCCTGTTACGGCGGCGGTTGAGCAGTCGGCTGCGCCAGTAGTGGTAGCGGGCCATCAGCTGGGTGTTGCCCGATCCTTTCACCGCCTCGGTGTGGAGCCGCCCGACGAGTGTCCACAACGAATCATTCCCGACGCCCGAAGCAAAGCCTCGGTCGAGTGCCACAATAATACTGTCGGCGCCGGCTTCTACTGCCGGCCACCGGAACAACGGGTCGACCTGCGGTCTTCGCTGACAGCCGACAACAATCAGCACAAAAACAGCGACAATTAAATATCTCATACCGCAAATATAATTGAAATTATCATAAAAACGGCTCAGTCTGTCACCTGTAAACCCATTGTAACCCCTATTTATTTGACATATCGGCGCGGGTGTTGATACTTTTGCGGCACAACCTCAAATCAAAACATTATGAAATTCAAAACTACACTCCTTTCAGCAATTCTAACGGCGGCGGCTCTTGCCGGCGCAGCGCAGACCTACGACGTTGTTATGTCCATGCGCGACAAGAGCGGACGCACTGTCACCGCCAACATCGACAAAGCCAATGTGGCCGAAGCGCAGAAGATTCTCCGCGAAGGCAAAAATCCGCAGCGGCTGCTCGACCTCGCCGACTGCAGTCGCCGCAAAGTGCTGGCCAAAGACCCTGCCGGGGAGAATCCCGGTCCGCAGGACGGTTTCAAAATAACCTTCGCCGTCGAAGACGAGAAAGCGCCCGAAGGCTGGTTCTATTTGCCCTATAAGGTTTACGTCACCCAAGGCGGAAAATATGGCAACAGCTATTATAACTATGCATATTATCCCGACGAAGAAGACGGATGGTGGGGCTGCTATGTTCCCGAAGGCACCTACTACGTGATTCTCGCCTCAGACCTTATCGAAGGTGACTTCGAAGACAGCCGCAGTCTATACATTGTAAAGACCGGTGTAGAAATAAAATCCGACATGACCATCACCTTCCGTCAGAGCGACGCCAAGAATATGATA
>DBGBEM010000170.1:0-4511 GCA_048477235.1 Muribaculaceae bacterium
GGAAAGATGTCATGGCAAAGTTGATCGCTTTCTGTGTCGGCGAGAACGACTCGTGGGCGGCATCGGGCCCGCCGAAACAGTCAACAGGTTTTTCGGCGAGGCTCTGCGACAGAATCTCGAAATAGTCGGGCGGAATAACGCAGTCGCTGTCGAAGAAAACGAGCATTCGGCCGCGCGAGCGTTCTATGCCGTAGTTTCGCGCGATCGAACGTCCTTCGTTGGATTTGGGGTAGTAGTGGAGATCGAGCCGGCCGGCGTATGCGTCGCATATATAACCGCAGGGCTGTGTCGAGCCGTCTTCGACGATGATTGTCTCGAAGTCGCGGTATGTCTGTTCGGCGAGGCTCGCCAGAAGATCCTCGACTTCGGCGGGGCGGTTGTAGACCGGTACTATTACTGAGAATTGTGGCATAATGATCAGCTCATTCTGTTTTTGTAGTCGTTGTAGTCGAAATGGCGGAGAATCTCGATGCGGCCGTCGGCGCGCTCAAGAACGATGTCGGGGTGTGAAAGACCGTTGAACATTGTGGTCTTCACAGTGGTATAATGGTTCATGTCCTCGAGAGTAAGCCTCTGGCCGGTTTTGAGCGGGTCGGCGAAAAGCCATGGCCCGGCAAAGTCACCGCTCAGGCAGGAGTTTCCGCCCAGACGGTAGGGCAGACCCGATGTCGCGTCGTCGGCAAGAGCTTCTGTTATAGCCGGCCGATAGGGCATTTCAAGAGTGTCGGGCATGTGGCAGGCGAAAGATGCGTCGATGATGGCTGTTTTTATCCCCGAGTCTTCGACGACGTCGACAACCGAGGTGATCAGGTCGCCCGTGCGCCATGTCCATGCGCTTCCAGGCTCGAGAATGACCTGTAGATTGGGGTGACGTTTCCTGAAAGCTTTGAGCAGGCTGATGAGATGGCCGGTGTCGTAACCTTCGCGTGTCATAAGATGTCCGCCCCCCATGTTGACCCACCTGAGCGCCGGGAGCCATTTGCCGAATTGTTCTTCGAAGGCGTCGAGAACACGTTCGAGATCATGGCTTGTCGACTCACACAGGGCATGAAAATGGAACCCGTCGAGCTCGGGGGGGAGTGTGTCGGGAAGTTTGTCGGAGGTCACGCCGAATCGCGAGCCTGGCAATGCCGGATTGTAGAGGTCGGTTTCGACAACACTACAGCGCGGATTGACACGGAGCCCTGTTGAAACGCCCGCATTCTTGGCCCGGAGGCCGTATCGGGCGAGTTGGTCGAGCGAGTTGAAGGTGATATGTGATGCGTGGGCCAGAAATCTGTCGATTGTGGCCGGAGTGTAGACCGGGCAGTAGACGTGGGCCTCTCCGCCGAGAGTTTCCACTCCGAGCCTCAGCTCATTCAGCGAGCTGGCAGTGAAGTCGCGGTTATATGGCCTGATGATGTCGAATGTGCGCCATAGGGCATTCGCCTTGAAAGCCATAATAATGTTTACTCCGGCGTTTTTCTCTACGTCGGCGATAAGCTCGAGATTGCGGCGCAGTCGATTCTCGTATACTATATAATAAGGTGTGGTAAGATTCTCTTGTGTCATTTTTCGATGGCGAATTTGGCAAACCGCAGAAGCATTGTCTTGCGTCCTTCCGAAGAGAAGTCGACTGTTACGCGCGGATCGTCGGCAGTCTCGATACTTATTATAGTTCCGCGGCCGAAATGGCTGTGGACTATGCTCATGCCTTCGGTGAGTTCCGAGGCTTTATGGTGAGTCATGTCGCTTTGCTGAACTGCCGCATTCTGTTTTGTTGCGGAAGGGGGAGTGAAGCGCGGTTTCGGAGCCGACGGCATCTCGGCAAAACTGCGCCGGTAGTCTGATATCGGATTTCTTGCAGAAACAGTTTTTTCAGGACGGCTTCCTTCTTCAAAGTTTATCCATTCAGAGTCTATGTCGCCGAGGAACCTCGAAGGGCGGCATCCCACGGTCTGTCCTGACCTGAACCGCGACCCGGCATAGGTTATCATGCAGTAACGGCGTGCGCGCGTTATCGCGACATAAAGCAATCTCCGTTCCTCTTCGATGCTTTCGGCTGTTTCGCCGCCCATGTTCGACGGGAAAAGGTCTTCTTCGAGTCCTACAATAAATACGTTATTGAACTCAAGGCCTTTTGCGGCATGGACAGTCATCAGTGTGACACGTTCTGAGGTGTCTTCATCGCTGTCCTGATCGGTAGCGAGGGCTACATCGGCCATGAAAGCCGCCAGCGACGGATCGCCGTCGGGGGTCTCGCGGGCCAGATCAACCATTGAGCGAATGCCCGACATCAGTTCTTCGAGATTTTCTACTTTTGCAACGTTTTCAGGCGTACGTTCCGAGATATACTGCTGCATTATCAGGGTTTTCTCCATGACAGCCACAGCGATTGTATAGGCGTCGGCTCCGGATTCGTTGAGAGCCCGGAGGCTTTCCATGAGAGTCATGAATTCGCCGATGCGTTTTCGGGCAGCGCCCGTCACCTGAGCCTGATAAGCGTCGGGGTCGGATATGACGCGACCTATGCTGACGCCGTGTTCCATTGCGGCTGTGGCAAGTCGTCCGACAGTAGTGTCGCCGATGCCGCGCGCCGGAAAGTTTATGACTCTGCGCAGGGCCTCGTCGTCGTCGGGGTTGAGAATCAGCCTGAAATAAGCTATGGCGTCGCGCACTTCCTTGCGCTGATAGAACGACAGGCCTCCGTAGATGCGATAAGGAATCGCACGTCGCCGGAGCATTTCTTCGAGAACGCGGCTCTGGGCGTTGGTGCGGTAGAGAATGGCATATTCATCGAGGCTGTCGTGGGCCGAATGGCGGCGGCGGGTAATGGCTTGTGCCACAAGGGCGGCTTCGTCGTAGTCGCTGTAGGCGCGCGCCACTCTGACTTTTTCACCCTTTATTTCGCGGCCGAGAGCGCTGACAACGCGTTTCGGAATCTGCCTGACATTCTTGGCAATAAGCGAATTGGCGGCTTCAACGATGGGCGTTGTCGAGCGGTAGTTGGTTTCGAGCTTGAATGTCCGCAATCCGGGATATTGTTTTTCGAGCGCGAGGATATTCGATATGTTGGCGCCCCGGAACGAATAGATGCTCTGGGCGTCGTCGCCGACGACGGTCAGCCCCTTACGTCCTTCGGTCAGGCGGCGTATAATGCTGTGCTGGGCAAGATTGGTGTCCTGATATTCGTCGACAAGGATATATCTGAACCGTCGGCGAAGTGCGTCGCAGACTTCAGGCTGATCGCGCATCAGAACATTCATGTAGTAGAGCAGATCGTCGAAATCCATCGCCGACGCCGCCCGACACCGTTCGCTGTAGAGCTGATAGATACGGGCTGTCATCGGACGTCCGGCTTTTTCGTCGCGTAATCTGAAATCCTTGTCAGAAGCGTATTGTGCGGGGCCGACAAGGAGGTTTTTTGCCCGCGAGACAGTGGCGGCTACAGCCGCCGGTTTATAGGTGTTGACATCAAGTCCCAGTTGCTTGATAATCATCTTTATTGCCGCTTTTGAGTCGGCAGAGTCGTAGATCGTGAAGTCACTGCGGAACCCGATATGCGAGGCATATATTCGCAATATGCGGGCAAAAATACTGTGGAATGTTCCCATCCATATTCTTGAGGCGCAGTCGCTTCCTACAGAAGACTCGACACGGTTGCGCATCTCGCGCGCTGCCTTGTTGGTGAATGTAAGAGCCAGAATGGCCTGAGGGGGCAGACCGAGACGAAGCAGATGGACTATCTTGCGGGTCAGCACACGTGTTTTTCCCGATCCGGCGCCGGCGATTACCAGAGAGGGAGCGTCGACGAACACAACGGCATCGCGCTGCTGCTCGTTCAGGTCGCTGAGATATTGTTCCATATTCTTTGCAAAAATAGCAAAAAAGCCCTGAACTGCAAAGCCTCGCGGATGTCAGTCGGCATTGATGTCTGACAGAATTTCTCTGTTGACGCGCCGGCGTTCGCGGTCGCTGAACCAACCCCATTTGTTGAAGTAGCGGGCCATGTTGATGCAGTGGATTGCCAGTAGACGCAGGTTCCGGTATGAGGCTGCCCGATGACAGTGGACAACTGTTTCCGAGGGATAATACAGTGTCAGATAGCTGCTGTGGATTCTCCGCGTCAGGTCAATGTCTTCGGGATACATGAAGAACCGCTCGTCGAAAAGGCCTGTATGGAGCAGCGCATCGACGCGGAGAAACATGAAGCTTCCCTGATGATAGGCGACATTGAGTTCGCGTGAATGGTCGAATTCCGACAGCAGATAGCGCTCGTTGCGGCGGCGCATTAGCCATTTGGGAAGAAAGCGGCGTCCGAAAACATCGAGAGGGGTCGGAAGGAGCCGCACTGTCGGCTGCAACCGACCGTCGGGATAGACGATCTTAGGCTGCAACTGTCCGATTTCGGGCCTTCTGTCCATGACTTCGGAGATTCTGACGAGTATTCCGGGGTCGAATCTGACGTCGCTGTTGACAACGAGATGGTAGCGGACCCCATCGGCGATGGCGCGGCGCATGGCTTTGTTGTG
>DBGBEM010000171.1:0-2371 GCA_048477235.1 Muribaculaceae bacterium
GTCTGATGCAAAATTACTTCCCTTCGCCTTGAAACACCAAAGTAAAAGTCTGACACAGACTTCGACAAAACACTGTCCGACAGCGCCATACGCCGGACAGTCCGAAAAAAGTCTGACCGTTCAGAAAACAGCCATGATTTCGGGGCACACAGGCTCGACCGATTCCCTAAGCCGCGATTTGAGTCTCGATTTCCGCTTATACACAACCTCGACCGATTCGCCGATGAGCAGGCTCAGCGTCCGCGTCGAGAGGCCGCTTGCGAGATAAACCAGAAGCCGGTAGTCATCAGGGCGGATGTCGGTGTAAGCCTCTTTGACCCTGACGAGAAGATTGTCGCGGCAATCGTTCACGGCACGTTCCATTTCAGGAAAAGAGTCGGTTCTGACCGATTCGATTTCGCTTTTCACCTTGTCGATAATAGCCTTTCGCTCGGTTTTCGTGCCCTGAGACTCGTAATAGGTCTGGCAAAGCGAGTCTATCAGCGAAAAGCGGTTTTCAAGCAGTCCGTGCAGCTTCGTCTCCAGACGGCTGACATCGCCCCGTATCGCGTCGGCCTGTTGTCTGAAGCCCGAGGCTTCCGCCATTAGCGCCTCATTCTGCAAAGACTGTATCTTCATCCGCTGACGCAGCCATATAATAATTCCTGCCGCCACAAGGAGAGCCGCCAGTCCGATAAACATATATAATTCCCGTCTGGCCCGTTCCTTATAGAGCAGAAACTCCTTTTCTTTCTGAATATAACGGTAGGTGGCAAGCTGATTGTCGGCTTTGCCGGATGTAATTAATGATTTCAGGCGCGAAGCCTTCTGATACTCGTTCTGCTGCCGGTGGCGCCCGTAATAGTCAATGGCGATATTGACGATTGTGTCAGCCGGAGCCGACAGCCGGTTGATAACCATAGCCTCGCTGTATAAGAGAGCCCAGCGGGCCATTGTCGCCGAATCCCTTATCTCCGAAATATCGATGTCGTCGAGCTTCGACAGTGCTGCCGCCGGATCATCATCCATCAGCAGCTGCGCCTCGTCGAGCGCCTTTTGTTGGGCACTCGAATAACTGCATCCGGTAATAACCAGCAAAATGATTGTATAGAAAAGGGCGCGCATAATGATTTCCCGGCTATCCGAAAATGAATAAGCTGCCGCAAAAGTAACAATACTTATCCATAAATTCGGCCTCCGACTCGGAATGTCTGCCGTTTTTCGTAAATTTGCACTGGCAATCAGAACTATATCCCGATGAAAAAAATCCTGTCAATTATCATTTCAAGTATCATAGCCATGGGAACAACCGCATCAGCCCAGTCACAGCCCGTTCCGGGAAAAGACGGAAACAAGTATGTGCCTTACGAAGAGCGCACCGGCAACGAATCGATAGTTTATTTCACCCGCCAGCTCGGCCCTGAGGGGCTGATAAAGGCTTTCGAACAGGTCAGAGGCAATATCGAAGGCCGCACAGCCGTGAAGCTCCACACCGGCGAGCAACACGGCCCGAACATAATCCCTCATGACTGGGTCAAGGCTCTGATCTCTAAAGATCTGCCCGAAGCCACTATCGTCGAGACAAACACCTACTACGACGGCGACCGCTACACTACCCCGCAGCATCGCGAGACGCTCAAAGTCAACGGATGGACTTTCTGCCCGGTCGACATCCTCGATGAAGACGGCACGGCGATGTTCCCCGTCAAAGGAGGAAAATGGTTTAAGGAGATGTCGGTCGGCGGACATCTTCCCGACTACAACTCTCTGGTCGTTCTGACCCACTTCAAGGGTCACACTCAGGGCGGTTTCGGCGGAAGCAACAAGAATATCGGAATCGGGTGCGCCGACGGCCGCGTAGGCAAGGCCTGGATCCACACCACTCCCGGCCAGGACGACCAATGGGACATCAAGGAAGAGGAATTCATGGAGCGCATGACCGAATCGACAAAATCTGTCGTCGACCATTTCGGGAAAAATATCACCTACGTCAACGTGATGCGCAACATGTCGGTGTCGTGCGACTGTGAGGGAGTCAACGCCGCTCCTGTCGTGACCCCCAATGTCGGCATTCTCTCGTCGACCGATATACTCGCCCTCGACCAGGCCTGCGTCGACCTCATCTACGCCATGACCGAAGCCGAGCACCACGACATGGTCGAACGCATCGAGAGCCGCCACGGCCTGCGCCAGCTCTCCTACATGAAAGAGCTCGGCATGGGCAACAACCGCTATGTGCTCGTCGACCTCGACAACGGCGGCCGCCGCATAACCGCAGCCGAAGCCGTCGAAGGCCTGAAGCCGTTCGTTGACGAATAAAAAACGATGCTGTTTTAAACTTTTTAAGCCAGTTTTTGTCATTATTAATAGAAACAGACAATAACTCTTAAAA
>DBGBEM010000172.1:0-1289 GCA_048477235.1 Muribaculaceae bacterium
CTTCTGGCCATGGCCACCGTCAAAGACGCCGAAGACGCCTCTCACCGCCAGCTCTGCGGAATGTATCAGAGCTGGTTTCTCGAATACGCCTCCTACGTTATCCTCGAACGCGCCGTGCCGCATATCGACGACGGCCTCAAGCCCGTGCAGCGACGTATTCTCCACTCGATGAAAACGCTCGACGACGGGCGGTTCAACAAAGTCGCCAACATCGTCGGCAACACCATGCAGTATCACCCCCACGGCGACGCCTCAATCTATGAGGCCCTCGTCGGTCTGGGACAGAAGGAACTGCTCGTCGACACACAGGGAAACTGGGGCAATACACTGACCGGGACCTCGGCGGCCGCCGGCCGTTATATCGAGGCGCGCCTGTCGCAGTTCGCCCTCGACGTCGTGTTCAACCCTAAGGTGACACAGTGGACTCCGAGCTACGACGGCCGCAAGAACGAACCGGTGACACTGCCGGTCAAGTTCCCACTGCTGCTCGCTCAGGGTGTGGAAGGCATCGCCGTCGGCCTGTCGTCGAAGATACTTCCCCACAACTTCAACGAACTGCTCGACGCCGCTGCGGCATATCTGCGCGGCGAAGAATTCGAGCTGTTTCCCGACTTCCCGACGGGAGGATTCATCGACGTCAGCCGCTATAACGACGGCCGGCGCGGAGGCTCGCTGAAAATACGCGCCAAAATCGAGAAGATCGACAACAAGACGCTGGCCATAACCGAAATTCCCTACGGCAAGACCACCGGCACACTCATCGACTCGATAATAAAAGCATTCGAAGGGGGCAAGATAAAAATCCGCAAGGTCGACGACAACACGAGCCAGACGGCTATGATAGTCGTCCATCTTCTGCCCGGTACATCGAGCGACAAGACTATCGACGCTCTCTATGCCTTCACCGACTGCGAGGTTTCGGTGTCGCCGAACTGCTGCGTAATCAGCGACAACAAGCCCCATTTCCTCGGAGTAAGCGATGTTCTGAAGCATAACGCCGAGCGCACGCGCTCTATCCTCGGCCGCGAGCTCGAGATTCAGCGCGACGAGACCGCAGAAGCGCTCTTCTTCGCCTCGCTGGAGCGCATCTTCATAGAAGAGCGCATCTATAAAGACAAAGAGTATGAGCAGAGCCGGTCGAACGACGAAGCTATAGCCCATATCCACCGCCGCCTCGAGCCGTGGAAGCCGAAACTGCTGCGCGAAGTGACCGACGACGACGTGCGCCGCCTGTTCGAGATCAAGATGGGACGCATGCTGCGCTTCAACGCCGACAAACCGGAAGAGCT
>DBGBEM010000173.1:0-5404 GCA_048477235.1 Muribaculaceae bacterium
TCCGCAAAGCTTTCGACGCTTATATAGGATTCAAGGGTGATCTCGCGGCTTACAAGACGTTCATTGACAAAAAATTCATCTTCGAAAAGGACGGCAAACCTGTTTACGGCAAGACCAACGCCGAAACCAAATATGACAACCTCGCCAAGACTGTCGACGGCTTCAGAACCGAACTGAATAGGGTAGCCGCTCTTGAGACTCAGAAGTGCCTTGAGGGCGCTGTCGCTCTTGCCAAAAAGATTGGTGAAAGCACTTTTGAGGCTGAGCTCGAAAAGGACAAGAAAGACTTCGCCTATAATGCCAGCGATGCCAACAAGAAACATGCCGAGACTGTCTATAACGCTACTGAAACCAACTATAACAACCTTGAAGCAGCCGGTGTGCCCGGCATCGACGCTGCCAATCTCGGCGCACTCACTACCGAAAAAGACAACGCTGTCGCCAAAGTCACCGAGGATGCTTCTGTCGACGACCTCACCGACGCCGACAAAGCTCTGAAGACGCTTGTCGAAAACTGCACGAATTTCGACAACAATGTGAACGCCTATGCCGCCCTCTATGAGGTTGTCAAGGATGTTCCGACAGATATTGAAGAGGCTCTCAAATTCGAAGGAGACTGTTATACGATTGATCCGGCCAAGGCTCACTTCACCGAAGTGCTCAACGGCTACAAGGCTGACTATGACAAGTTCATGGCCGACATCAAGACCGCTCTCCAGGGCAAGAAGGTCGTTGACGGACTGCCCGATAAAGGAACTGTCAAAGGCTTTACAACCCGTGCCAACGAGCTGACCGGCAACATAAAGACTGTCAAAGAGCGTATTCAGGAGAACCAGCAGGTCTATGATGCACTTCTCGACGAGTCGAAGAACACTCTGGCTGTCATCAACGGTGTCCGCAACTTCCTTGATACAAACTACGATAAGGAAAACGAGGCATATAATAGCTATATGGCCCAGCTCGACGCTCTCGCTGACGAGCTGACCGCTCTGAACCTCGCTGTGACAGGCGACTTCGGCAAGGGTGAACTCGACAAAGTCAACGAAAAGGAATACACCGACAAATATGAAGATATCGCCGGGCGCGCCAAGAATCTTCAGACTGAAATTGACGGGGCAGTATCCGGACTGAACAATGCTACAGCCGCAGGGTGGAAACCGGCTATCGATAAGGCTCGTAGCGTCAAGGATGCCGCAGTCAGAGTCTACAATGACTACTACTGGGATATCGACAATGAGGGTTATCATGACTTTGTCAAAGATGTTCTCGCCGAATATCGTGACCTCTACGACTACACCAAGAAAATTTCAGATCTTGATGCCGAATTCAATGCGTGGGTACAGAAGCAGAACGACGACCGCGTTGTTTTCTCTCAAGACAAGTACAAAGAATGGACAGACAAGATCGACGCCATCGAAACTGAAATCGCCAACCGCGAGCAGGCTCTTGTCGACGACATGAACGCTAAGGGCGGCGAATACTGGACTAAGGAATACACCAACCGCGCAAGTCTCGTTTACGACGAGATGAAGGGAGCCCTGCTGCTTGCCGGTATGGCCACTGAAAAGGGCGGTGTGCTTACTCTTTCAGCTGATCTCGCCGGAACTTCCACCGGCAAGGTATTCGAGGATGCTATTGCCGCTATGCCAAAGGCCATTGCCGATAAGGCTAAAGCCGACAATGCTGATCCCGCTGTAGAGAATTATGCGTCGCAGATCGGCCTCGCCATGGATGCTATCGCCGACGAACTCGACAAGATCAAATATACCGCCGATCAGCTCGAAGCTGCCGCCAAGGTTCATCTCGCTACCCTCTACAAAGACTTCACCGACTATGCCACTGAAGCCAAGACCGAGGCCGGAAAGGCTGACTTCGTTACCGAAGAGCGCATCGAAAAGGCGATCGCCGACATTGAGGCTCAGGAAACAGCTGCCGCAGACGCTTACGAAGGTATCGAGAACGCTTTCGACGCTCTCAGGTATACTCAGGCCGATCCCTTCAAGGATTTTGCCGACGCGATCAAGAATATTCTCGACAAGCTCAACGAAGAGTCGGAGGCCAACGAGGCTTCGAAGAAGCTCTACGACGACTATACCCTCGACGACGGAGACGGAATAATCCCCTCGCTCAACAGCGACCTCGACGCTCTCAAGGCTTACGCCGCTTCGATGGCTGCCTACAGCAAGACGACTGACGCCATTGCCGCCGCAGAAGCTGCCGTCAACGCTCTCGCCGAATTCGTAGAGACCAACAAAGCCACCCTCTCGAAAGATGAGTGCAAGACTGAGGCCGAAACTCTGAAAGGTGAGGCCGACAAGGCTATCGAGGACGGTTATGCCGCTGTCCGCACCGCCGAGACTGAAGTCCTCGCCGGTCTGATAAAGGATGTCCGCGTGGCCTTCGACAATGCCAAGGCTGAAACCGCATGGGCTCAGGAGAATGCCGCCGAATATGAGGCTAAGATCAACGCCGCCATGGCTGAATACGCCGCTCTCGACGGCAAGACCGACGAAGCCTTCCAGACTGCCGCACTGAAGCTCGAGAACGATCTCTGCACCTGCCTCAGCGGCCTCGAAGAGGTTTATAGCCACGACGGCACAAGCGCCGATCTCGCCAAGGCAAATCTCGACAACGAGTACAATACAGTCAAGGGCAATATCGAAACCTCCGACGATATGGAAGGCTTCGAAGAAGAGGTCAAGAGCGAATATGCCGGTAAGTATCAAGCTCTTTCCGAAAAGCTCGAAGACATCAAGAAGCGCTACGATGTCGACGATGCCGTCGTTGTCCGCGAAGCCAACTATCTGGCCGAGATCAAAGCCGTTCAGGCCGCACTCGACGCCCTCGACGAGGAAGCCGCTCAGGCCGATCAGAATGCCAAATATAATAAGGATGTCGCCGCAAACGCATCGGCGCTCGCCGCTGAGATTGCCGGCTATCAGGCCCGCTACGATGCTCTCCTTGCCTATACCCAGCAGCATAAGCTCTATGAGGAAGGCAACAGCGATAATTATTATTGGGGCCAGCTGAACAATGCTGCCTGGTATATCGCATACGAAACGCAGTGGCTCGCCGACTCGCAGAAGGAAGATGCCGCTGAGCCTCTGACTCCCGAGAGCGTTCTGCCGTATCGCAATAATTTGAACAACATCCTCAACTATGTGGATTACAATGCCCATTATCAGGTTGTCAATATTGCCTATAGCGGAGCACTTACGGCGCTTGATAATGCTGCCGGTGCACTGGCCGACGCTCATCTCGTTCCCGCCGACCGCACGAAGCTTCAGAACGACTACGACACCGCCTATCTGAACTTCAATAAGGCCATTCAGGATTATAACGATACCTATAACACTCTCTTCCCGAACGGTTTCGATTGGGAAAAGCTCGGAGAGTATGTCAAAGCTGTCGACACAGCCGAACAGGCCTTCAATGACGTCGTGACAGCCTCTCAGGCTATTATCGACGCTATCGGTGAGCTACACTTCATCCCCGGTGATGTCGAAGCTGAGCCCGACCACGAAGTTTCGGCTGTCGATGTCCAGCAGGTTATCGCCTGGATCGGCGAAGACATGACTTTCGACGATCTCGTTGCCTCGAGCCCGCGTCAGGCCTACGCTGCCGATGTCAACGGCGACTCGAAGATCAATATCGCCGACGTTGTCGCTATCTCGAACATCATTCTCAACGACCTCAACAATCCGTCGCAGGCTCCGCGTCTCCTTGTCAAGGGAGTGCAGACGGCTGCCGAGAACAACCTGACGGTTGCCCTTGGCGAGACCGTCGACGGTGTCCGCGAATATGCAGTGATGATCAACAACACCACCGCCTTCGTCGGCGGTCAGCTCGACATCAACGTCGGCGCGGGAATGGAGATCGTCGACATCGAGCTTACCGAGCGCGGCGCCGACCACAAGCTCTACCGCTTCGACAATAACTCGGGCGCACGTGTTGTCATCGCCTCTATGGCCAACGACGAGCTACGCGGCAACAGCGGCGCCATGCTCATTGTCCGCACCCGCGGCGCAGGCAAGCTGACCGTCGGCAACGCCGTGTTCGCCGACATCAACGCCACTGCCTACGGTCTCGCAGGCGAAGGCATGTCGGCCATCGACAGCATCGGCGAAAGCTTCCGCAACGCCAAGGAGCGCATCTACAATGTTGCCGGTCAGGCTCTCGACCGCATCCAGCGCGGCGTGAACATCATCCGCAAGTCCGACGGCACAACAACCAAAGAAATGCACTGATAAATGGATCCCTGCCAGCGCGGGCGGCTCCGGTTGCCCGCGCCGGCAAAATTCTTGCTTTCATCCTAAAAACACCAGACAAACACAATGAATTTAATCAGCAAAATAAAAGGAATGAAGCTCGCAGCTCTGCTTGTGGCCGCCATGACGTGTTTCGCCGCCGGCGCCGCCAACAGGGTCTATGTCGAGCCGTTCAATATTGTCGATGAGACGCCGGTCGTTGTTCCGGTGCTCATGGACAACGATGTCGACATTATGTCGGTGCAGTTCAGAATAGAGCTGCCCGCCGAGCTTGAGCTTGTCGGCCAGCCCGAGCGCACCGACCGTCTGAGCAACGGTCAGGAGATTACGTTTCAGGGGGTCGGCGTGATGGTCCTTTCGTTTGAGAACAAACCCATCGCAGGCAATTCCGGAGCTATCATGAACCTGAAGGTCAAGGTTAAAGACGGAATGCTCGAGAACAAGGTCGTCAGCTTCGGCCTGTCGAAGATCGTGATGGGCGACACCAATAACAAGAAGGTTCAGAACTCAACTACGGAGAGCGTCGAAGTAACGCTCGGCGAGCAGCCCGAATATGTTTTCTCGGCCTCGCAGCCCGAGGCTGTCGTTTCGGCCGGGACGACTTTCCCCGTCGAGGTCTGCCTGAGCAATAACTTCGCTCTCGGCGGAATGCAGTTCAGGCTTACAATGCCCGAGGGCTTCGACGTCGTCAACACCGACATCCAGCTCAGCAACCGCCTCTCGCTCGGCACGCGCCTGCGCAAGACCGTGCGTCCCGACGGCTCGATGAAATTCGTAGTCAACGACATGAACAGCGTCAAGATCGCCGATGCCGGCGAAGGTCCGCTTTTCATCCTCTATGTCAGCGTTCCCGAAGGATACAATGACTATGAGGGCAAGATCATCGTCAGCGACATCGAAGCTTCGACAGTGCCCTCCGAGGGCGGTGCTACCAACACCGTTTCGGTCGACTGCAAGGGCTTCGAGGTCAAGATTGTCAACGGCGGCCGCTATCTCTCTGACGCCGAGACCGTAGTAGCCGGACTGCGCGCCGACCTCGCCGCTGCTCTGGCCACTATCGCCGCCGAGGCCGCCGACGTGGAAGACAATTTCACCGGCGCCGCCATAACTGCTGCCATCGATGCCATCGAGACGGC
>DBGBEM010000174.1:0-2714 GCA_048477235.1 Muribaculaceae bacterium
GTGCTGATCTGCCGACACTCCGCGACGGAGGTGTCGACGACTTTATTTCGGGCCTCGTGCTCGACAACGTGCTCTCACGAGCAATAGCCTCAGGCTCTAACCTTAAATAACAACCTACAAATTCACAGTGCAAGAAATGAAGACTCTGCTAACATTAACTTTAAGCGCAATGACAACCTTAGCTGTCTCGGCCGGCAATCCTTTTGCCGAGCCGTATAATACGCCCCACGGAACTGTGCCGTTCGACAAGATCAAGCCGGCGCACTACGAAGAGGCAATCGACCGCGGCATAAGCCTCGGCCTCGCTGATATCGACGCTATCGTTAACAATCCCGAGGCACCGACGTTTAAAAACACGATAGTGGCCTACGACGCCGCCGGCACCGACCTTAACAAGGTGCTCAACGTGTTCTTTAATCTGACAGAGTGCCTTTCCGACGACGAGATGATAGCCATAACCGACCGCGTTACGCCCAAGCTCTCGGAGTATTCGACAACCGTAGCTCTCAATCCGGGCCTCTGGAAGCGCGTGAAGGCCGTCTACGACAACCGCGCTAACGAGAACCTCGACGACGAGGACAAGATGCTTCTCGAAGAGACCTATAAGTCGTTCACTCTCAACGGCGCGCTTCTCGAAGGAGCGGCCCGCGACTCTCTTCGCACGCTGAACGCCCGCCTGAGTGAGCTTACCAACAAGTTCGGCCAGAATGTGCTTAAGGAGCTCAACACCTACGAGGTATGGCTCACTGCCGGCGATCTCGACGGACTCCCCGAAAGCTCGGTCGAGGCTGCCGCTCTCGCCGCGAAGGAGAAAGGCCGCGACGGTGAATATCTGTTCACTCTGGCCCAGCCGACATATCTCGCCTTCATGAAATATTCGACGCGCCGCGATCTCCGCGAAAAGATGTATCGCCTCTATATGGGCCGCAACACCAAAGGGGAATACGACAATTCCGGCGTCATGCGCGACATTGTCAACACCCGTCTGGCTCTGGCTAATCTGCTCGGATTCGAGACCTACAGCGATTATGCCCTTCAGCGCACTATGGCCCAGACTCCGGCCAACGTCTACAATCTGCTGAACCGCCTGCGCGACGCCTATCGTCCCGCCCAGAAGAAGTTCTTCAAGGAGCTGGCCGACTATGCCGCCAAGCTCGAAGGACATCCCGTCGACATCCAGCCCTGGGACTACAGCTATTATTCCAACAAGCTGAAGAATGCCCGCTACAGCTACGATGAAGAGTCGCTGCGCCCCTATTTCGAGCTTTCGAACACGATCAACGGTGTGTTCGGACTTGCCGGAAAACTCTATGGTGTGACCTTCCGCGAGAATCCCGATATTCCCGTCTATCATCCCGACGTAAAGGCCTACGAGGTCATTGATCCCGATGATAAGTATATGGGCGTTATCTACACCGATTTCTTCCCGCGCGAGAGCAAGCGTCCCGGCGCATGGATGACCGAGTTCAAAGGCGAATGGGCTAACGAAGACGGGTCGGTCAACCATCCGCATGTGTCGATCGTAATGAACTTCACCAAGCCGACAGCCGACAAGCCGTCGCTGCTGACCCCCTATGAAGTGCAGACATTCCTCCATGAGTTCGGTCACGCCCTCCACGGTCTGATGGCTTCGACGAAATATCGCTCTCTGTCGGGCACCAATGTCTATCGCGATTTTGTCGAGCTGCCCAGCCAGTTCAACGAGAACTACATGCGTCAGCCCGAATTCCTCAACACCTTCGCCCGCCATTATCAGACCGGCGAGCCTCTGCCGCAGGCCGAGCTCGACAAGATTATCCGTTCGGCCCAGTTCGGCTCTTCCTACGCTTGCCTGCGTCAGCTCAACTTCGGCTATATCGACATGGCCTGGCACGGCATCAAGGAGCCGCTGCCCGAGAACACCGACATGCGTTCGTTCGAACTTGCCGCCGGTGAGGGCGTGGAGATGTTCGCTCCGGTCGACGGCACGATGATGTCGCCCCAGTTCAGCCATATCTTTGCCGGCGGTTACGCCTCGGGATACTACAGCTATAAATGGGCCGAGGTGCTCGACGCCGACGCATTCGCCGTGTTCAAGAAGAACGGCATCTTCGACCGCAAGAGCGCCGAATCGTTCCGCGACAATATCCTGCGCCGCGGCGGCACGGTTCATCCCGCTCAGCTCTACCGTAATTTCCGCGGTCAGGAACCGTCGATCGACGCCTTGCTCGAGCGCGACGGTATTCAGCCTGAGAAAGAGAAACCCCACGAACTCCATAAACCGCTCGACCGATGAGCGGCGAGTGGGTCAGCGGCCCGGCTACGTCTGACGACGGACGCACGGTGATTGTCACCGGGCGTCTCGACGTCGACAAGTTTCGGAGCAACAGGCGTTTCGCTGTCAGAGTAGAGGTCACATGGCCTTATTCCGGCTCAGAAAGCGACGCTATGGGAATGCCCGACAAGGCGACGTCGACACTGATGGAGCAGGTAACAGATGCGCTGGCCGATGCATTCCGGCGCGACCCCGTGGCCGTGATGACAGGAATCTATACCGGGGCCGGTGAGCGCAACTGGGTCTTTTATACGGCTTCAACCAATATTTTCGGCCGCAAGCTCAATGAGGCGCTTGAGACGTTCCCGCTTCTGCCTCTGAAAGTCTACTGCGAGAACGATCCCGACTGGGCCGAATACGACGAGATGTCGGAAGCTCTTCCCGGGCCGGGCGAGTGACC
>DBGBEM010000175.1:0-4665 GCA_048477235.1 Muribaculaceae bacterium
CCCGAAATGCGGATAACGACACCGCGATACTGCTGGATACGCTCTTTGTTACCCTCTTTAATGCGATAGGCTACGGTGATAGTGTCACCGGGGTTGAACTCGGGATGCTGTTTGCCGGTGGCAAATGCCTCGTTGGCAATCTTAATCAGGTCCATTTCTTGTTGATAATGAATTTGTTAACAATATGCGCAATATGGCTAAGCTGCGTGTCATGCCAGAGATTGCGGGATTTTCGGCCACAAAGTTACAAAATTTTTCCGAATTACCAACTCCCCGCAGAATTTCAAAAAATCAGGCGGGGCGGCCTGGGGAGGTGAAGGCGCGTTTCTGGACAATCAGGGCGGCCGACACAACGAGGATGCCGGTTATGGCCCATGAAATGGGGTAGATGTCGAGCAGCAGGCAGAAGTCGAGGGTGCGGGCGGCTACGGTGAAGACCCATACGAGGCGCAGCACGCACGTCCCGAACACGGTCAGCAGCATCGGGCACATCGAGTAGCCGAGGCCACGCATGTAGGCGCCGCTGATTTCGTAGCTGCAGGCCAGACACTGGAATATGAGCACTGTGCGGAAACGGTCGAGACCGAACGGAATAACAGCTTCATCGGTGGTGAAGAGTCCTAAAGCGGCCCGTCCGTTGAAGAAAACGGTGAGGTTGGCCAGTGCGCATCCGACAGCTGCCATTGCCATGCATATCCTGAATACGCGCCTGCACCGGTCGAAGTTACCGGCGCCGTAATTCTGGCCGACAAATGCAATCGTGGCGGCGCAGAACGACGACACTATGTAGTAGCAGTATGCCTCGTAGGTCAGAGCGGCCGCCGAGCCGGCGATGGCGTCGGCGCCGAAGCGGTTTATCGATGACTGGATGAAGATGTTCGAAAAAGAAAATACCATTCCCTGCAATCCTGCCGGCACTCCTATTTTGAGCATCTTCTTAAGATCGCCGCTGTCGATATACATCCGCCGTGGATTAAGAGTGTACGGTTCAGGTTCGCGCATGAGAATGCCGGCTATTATTGCGGCATTGACCCCGTTGGCGATTACCGTGGCAATGGCCACACCGTCGACTCCCATTCCGAATTCAGCCACCAGTAGCCAGTCGAGCAGAGCGTTGACGGCTGTCGCAACAAGCAGCGAGTAGAATGGGCGGCGCGTGTCGCCGATGCTTCTCAATATGGCCGAGCCGAAGTTGTAGGCCATTATGAAAGGCATTCCGAGAAAGTAGATCCGAAGGTAGACGGTGGCAAGCTCGATGACGTCGTCAGGAGTGCCCATCGCTTCGAGGATAGGGCGGGCGAGCACGCTTCCCAGAACGAGCAGTATAGCTCCGCTGACGAGCGAGACGATACCGACCGTAGCCACCGATCGCCTGACACCTTCTTTGTTGGCGTGGCCGATATGGTTGGCGATAACGACGTTGGCGCCCACGGCAACACCGAGAAAGAGGTTGACCAGTATGTTGATTATGACTCCGTTGGAACCGACTGCCGCCATGGCCTGTGCCGACGAATAGCGTCCGATGACAGCTACGTCGACAGCGTTGAACGACTGTTGCAGAATTCCGCTGGCTATCAGGGGAAGTGCGAACACGAATATTTTCCAGGCCATTGGCCCGTGAAGCATGTCGATGCCCGTGCCGCTGTTATGGTGAATCCTGTGCATATCCGGTTGCAAAGGTAGTGAAAGATAATCAATGTGGCACGGGTTTGCTTTTTTTTCGCTATTTTTGCCGATGAATTTTCCACACCTAAATTCCCAAGATATGAATGTAGCAATTGTTGGCGCCAGCGGCGCAGTAGGTCAGGAGTTTATGAAGGTGCTTGCCGAGCGCCGTTTCCCTATCGACCGGCTGAGCCTTTTCGGATCGAAACGGAGCGCCGGCCGCAAATATATATTTAACGGTAAAGAAATAACCGTCGGCGAGCTTACCCGCGACAGCGCGCCTGAGTTTGCCGATGTCGATATTGTGTTCGCCTCGGCCGGTGCGGGCACGTCGCGCGAATATGCCGACGTTATCACATCGGGCGGCGCTCTGATGATCGATAATTCGAGTGCTTTCCGCATGGACGACGACGTCCCTCTCGTTGTCCCCGAAGTTAACGGCGACGACGCTTTCACTACGCCACGGAATATAATTGCCAATCCTAACTGCACGACAATCCAGATGGTTGTGGCTCTTAAGCCCATCGACGACATCTCGAAGATACGCCGTGTCAGAGTGGCTACTTATCAGGCTGCCAGCGGAGCAGGAGCGGCCGCCATGGATGAGCTTGTCGGTCAGCACGCCGATATAGCCGCCGGTCGGGAGGTGAAGGTCGAGAAATTTGTCCATCAGCTCGCTTTCAATGTCATTCCCCATGTCGACGTCTTCACCGACAACGGATATACCAAAGAAGAGATGAAGATGTTCAACGAGACGCGCAAGATCATGCATTCGCCGGATATAAGAGTCAGCGCCACCTGTGTTCGTGTCCCCGTTTTGCGGGCCCACAGCGAGGCCACGTGGATCGAGACCGAGCAGCCTGTCGGGGTTGAACGGGCTATCGAAGCGTGGTCGAAAGCCGAAGGCGTTGTCGTTGTCGACCGTCGCGAAGCCAACGGCTATCCCATGCCGCTCGACATCGCCGGCAAAGACGAGGTTTATGTAGGGCGCGTGCGCGAAGATCTCGCCGATCCCTGCGGCCTGAGTTTCTGGACTGTCAGCGATCAGATAAAGAAAGGGGCGGCCCTCAATGCCGTTCAGATTGCAGAGTATATGCTTGCCAACGGCTGGAAGCCGCGTTCCCACAGCTGACCTCAGGGGATGATTGCCGTCACGCTGCTTCAGGCCCAGGCGCCGATGGTTACCAATCCGGTAGCTATCTTTCTGGTTGTGCTGGCAATCATTCTGATTGTACCGCTGCTGCTTCAGCGCATTAAGCTGCCATACGTCATCGGCCTGATTCTGGCCGGTGTCGCTGTTGGGCCCCACGGATTCAACATCGTAGGGCGCGACATGAGTTTCGAGGTTTTCGGTCAGGTAGGAATACTTTACCTGATGTTTCTGGCCGGCCTTGAGATAGATATGTATCATCTGCGGCGCAATCTTCGCCGCGGTCTGGTTTTCGGCGCCTATACTTTCGTCATTCCGCTCGTTGTCGGTCTTGGCGTGGGACTCGGTCTTTTAGGCCTTGGAGTCAAGGCGTCGTTTCTGCTGGCGGCTATGTTTGCCGCCCACACTCTTCTGGCATATCCGATAGTTTCGCGTTTCGGACTGACGCGCAACAACGCTGTTGTCGTTGCCGTGGCCGGAACGATTTTCACCGTGGTCGGCTCTCTGGTCGTTCTCGCAATAGTCGGAGAAGTGGCCGACAAAGGCTCGTTCAGCGCGCTGTCGCTGCTGAGGGTCACAGGTTACATCGCCATTTTCTGTCTGGTGACCATTCTCGTCTATCCACGCCTGACGCGCTGGTTCTTCAAGCGCTACAGCGACACAATAGCCCAGTTCGTCTATGTGCTTGTCATGGTCTTTCTGGCGGCTACCGTAGCTATCCGTCTGGGTATCGAGGGCGTTTTCGGAGCCTTTATCGCGGGCCTTGTCCTTAACAGATACGTGCCGTTGCGTTCGGCGCTGATGGTCAGGATAGAATTTGTGGGCAACGCGCTGTTCATCCCTTATTTTCTGATTGGCGTAGGAATGATGATCGACCTCGGCGTCCTGACCCGTGGCTGGGGCACGCTTTACGTGGCAGCCATAATGTCGGTCGCCGCCATGGCGGCGAAATGGCTCGCGGCCTTCGCTACTCAGAAGACCTTCGGAATGCCGGCTCTCGAGCGGTCGATTCTCTATCAGCTTTCCAATGCCCATACGGCAGTGGCGCTCGCTGTGGTGACTATCGGCCTTCGCATGAACCTGCTCGGCGAAGAGATTCTCAACGGAACTGTGGTGATGATTCTGGCTACCTGCACGGTGTCGTCGATCGGTGTCGAACGGGCGTCGCGTCGCCTCAAGCTGCGCCAGTTGCGTTCGGGCGCCGACAATGTTGCCGAAAATCTTGAGAAGCATCCTCCGCGCACACTGATAACCGTGGCCAATCCGATCACCGCCCCCTCGCTTGTCGAGCTTGCCATGATGATTCATCAAGGGGGGAAGAGCACTCCTGACAGCCCGATATATGCGCTGTATGTCCGCGGGTCTGACCATTCCGATGCATCGCGCGCAATCGGCCGCAATGCGCTGTCGGTAGCTGAAAAAGCCGCGGCAGCTGTCGATTCGACCCTCATCCCCATAGAGCGCTACGATGTCAGCATAACTGCCGGAGTATTGAACACTGTGGCCGAACGCGACATAAGCGAGATAATAATAGGTCTGCATGGCCGCACACGCATCACCGACTCGTTTTTCGGCCAGAAAATCGAGCAGCTTGTGCGTTCGACAAACCGCATGATTGTTGTCAGCCGCTGCTATATCCCCGTAAACACGGTCACCCGTATCGTTGTGGCTGTGCCTCCGAAGGCTGAGTTCGAGACCGGCTTCCCGCGCTGGGTCGAGGCAATGGCCATGATAGCGTCGCAGCTCGGCTGCCGCATAATCTTCCATTGCCACCCGGCTACGACAGGTTTTGTCCGGGCTGTCATCGCCCGCGGCCGGTTTGCCATACGCGCCGAATATGTGCGTCTTGA
>DBGBEM010000176.1:0-23438 GCA_048477235.1 Muribaculaceae bacterium
AGCGACATCGTCGCAAAAAGCGCCCGATGTCGCTGTCGTGAAAAAGTTTCTTCCAAATTAACCGGCTGCCAGAGCAGCCTTGAGTTGCTCTCTGTCGGGGTTGACAGCTACGATGCGGCCCTCAGGGTCGATCAGAAAAGAGCTTAATCCATGACGAAGGTCGTAGGCATCGGAAATCCTGCCGGCCTGAGGGCCTTCGACATGCCATTGCGATGATTCGCACAAGCCGTCTCGCCTTATTATCTCACGAAAAAGGGCTTCGCTCGGATCAAGATTAACCGAGATGAGACTAAGCTGTTGTTCCTTATCGGCCTTTCCGACAAAACTATCATAGTCGGAGGCGGAGATGCGCGACATTGCGTCGAGCGAGCTCCAGAAATTGACCAGGACAAATCGTCCCTTCATGTCATCGAGGTTGAGTGACTTTCCGTGATACTCAAGCTCAAGTCCGGGGGCCTTGTAGCCTTCGGCGGCTTCAAATACCCGCCCCGTATGAGCAGACAATGACACGAGAACAACGGCGAAGAGCGCAATGATTGACATTGTTTTCTTCATACGTTTAAGAATGAAATTAAACTTGAGGAAGAACCTCGTCAGACGAGACAGCTTCCCTGCCGATTTTCGGCATAAGCGTTGCCTCTGCAACGCTATCGCTATGATTAAAACGCCGCAAAATTACAGAAAGATTTCCTTTTAACAAAATTAACATCCCTGATATAGACCATATTAGCATTCTGAACCGCTCGAAAGCGTTATGGCATCAAGGATCGCGGCAATTGTTAAATTTAACTAACGGGCATGTTATACAACATATTTATCCGGCATTCCTGGTTAATATCCGCTCTTCGAGAGCGTGTTTCCGTCGTTCCAGAATTCAGGAGAGAGGATAAATGACAGAGACGTGTCGGGATTCGACCGAAGATAGGCCGCCACAATGCGATGGCCTATGAAACGGCCGAGGCGTCCCGGACTTTCGACATTCAATACCGATGTCGACGGCGACGGAGCTATCAGAGCTTCGGCAAGATCGGCATCTGTCGAAAAAACCATCTTGCGGTTGAGCATAGTCTCCCAAGCCTGGCGTTCATTAGAATCAGCCCACAAGGCCTGATCGGGAGAAAAACCGAGTGCAACCGCCTCGTCTACTCCGGTCAGGCGCATAACGGCCTCGACAATGGCGCCTTCACGAAGCAATCTGGACAACACCGTCGGATAGCTGCCTCCATCATAGGGAAACCTCAGACTGACAATAGCCTCGGCAAGGTCGACAGCAACCCGTTCAGGCTCTTTATGGCGCCTGACATATTCTGCAAAACCGTTATAGGCCGGATGCCCCGCGCCGAGATAATGGTTCAGTGCAAGAATGACGGCTGAATCGCCCAGCGCTACCACACTCTGATTATATGGCCATACGACAGTATAGACAACAGGCATCTTAACAGTCGGCAACACTGCCGGAAGACGGTTGGCGACCGCCTGAAGACGACGGTTCAGAACACTGTCGGGCCATATCTTAGCCACTTCCGGACGAAACATCGCGACTGCCTTAGAACCGGCATACCGGGTCAGAGCCTCTTCGGTGACAGTATCGGAAATCTGCTGCAATCTGAGAAGAGCTGTCAGCGGAGCGGCATAAAGCCGGATGCTGTCGGGGTCAGCTTCTACCGCAATCTCCGTAAGATCGACAACGCTGACAGGCGCTACGCCGTCGGCAACATCTTCGGGTTGAGCGGCATTCCGCCCTTCCGGGACTTTGGAATGACAGGCGACAAGCATCAGAAACGCCGCCAGAATTGATATATACTGAACTTTCATTGGTCGAAAAGGCTTATATGTTCGCAATGCGACAACAAAGTAACAGAATTTTGACTAATTTTGTGCGATATTTCGAGAAAATAATGACGACGACTGTTCGACAACTCCTGCTTGCCATGGTGCTGACGGCCATAACGGCCATCGGCCTCTCTGCCGCCGAGCGTCAGTTCTGCATAGTCATCGATGCGGGACACGGTGGGCACGACCATGGTGCCGTCGGAGAAATCGTCAACGAAAAGTCGATCAATCTCGCAGTGGGCCAAAGACTCGGAATGCTCATCGAGAAGCGTATGCCCGATGCGAAAGTCATCTACACCCGCAATAATGACAACTTCGTGACTCTTCAGGGGCGCTGCGATATAGCCAACCGCTCGAAAGGCGACATTTTCGTGTCGATCCACACCAACTCGGTCGATGCCAAGAATCCGAACCGCACGAAAGTTTGCGGCGCCAGCGTTTATACCCTCGGCCTGAACCGAGCGAGCACTAATCTCGACGTCGCCATGCGCGAGAACTCGGTCATGAAGCTCGAAGACGACTATTCGACTACTTACTGCGACTTCGATCCGACTTCGGCCGAGAGCTATATAATGTTCGAAATGGCTCAGAACGCCCATATCGATCAGAGCATACGCCTCGCCGACGAAATACAGCGCGAGCTGATAACTACAGCCGGACGAGGCGACAAAGGGGTCAGGCAGGCCCCGTTCTGGGTTCTCGTGCGCACATCGATGCCCGCCGTGCTTGTCGAGCTTGACTTCATCTGCAATCCCGAGTCGGAACGCTTTCTGGCCAGCGACAAAGGCCGCGACGATTTGGCTCAGGCGATCTACAACGGAATAGCGACATATCGACGCGGGCTGAAGGCACCTGCAAAAGCCGGCAAGCCGGCAAAAAGCGACAGGACAAACGACAGTTCTGCTGCCGACGCCGGGGATAAAGCCCCCGCTAAGGCTACCGAGGACAAAATAGTCTACAAAGTACAGATTCTCACCTCCGACAAGCCGCTCTCCAAAAACGACAGCCGGCTCAACGGCCTGACCGATGTCGACAGTTACCGCCACGGGGGAGCTGTCAAATATACCGTCGGCTCATTCGCCACGCCGGCCGAAGCGCAGAAATGCCTTGAAAAGCTTAAGCGACGCTTTCCCGACGCTTTCGTCATCAAAACAAAAAACGGCAAACGGATAAACTGAACAGACAAACAATCAAATCAGCATAATGAAGAAATTATTCTCGAAAGAAGCCATTATCGGCCTGACAGTGCTAATATCGCTGCTCATCGTTTTCTTTGGCATTGACTATCTTAAAGGAGTCAATATCTTCCATCCTGAGAACTATTATTATGTCTCCTACACCAATGTCGACGGCCTCGCCGAGAGCGCTCCGGTAACTGTCAACGGCTTTAAGGTCGGCATTGTGCGCGAGATCCAATATGAATACGACAATCCGGGCCATGTCAGAGTCGAACTCAGCCTCGACAAGTCGCTCAAGGTGCCCCGCGGCTCGAAAGCCGTTCTGGTGACCTCGATGCTCGGCACCTCGACAATCGACCTTCAGCTCGCTCAGGGCGGCTCATACCACGACGTCGGCGAACGTCTCGACGGAGTGAACTCCACAGGGCTGATGGACAATCTCAGCGGCGACGTGATGCCTGCCGTAGCAACCCTTTTGCCTCATATTGATTCGCTTGTTGTCGCCGTTACCGATCTTGCCGCTGACCCGGCGCTGGCCTCGTCAATCCGGAGACTCGACGCCATAATGGCAAATCTCGAGAAGAGCACTGTTGTTCTCAATGCAGCTCTCGCGCCAACGCCCGGCATAGTCAGCAACGCATCCGTGACAATGACAGATGTCCGCCAGATCGCAGCCAACCTCAATTCAATTTCAAGCGACCTCACTGAAGTCGCCGCCAAGCTGAAAACAATGCCTCTCGATTCGACAATGAACAACATCAACCGCATGAGCGAGAATCTGCTGGCGCTGTCGAACCAGCTCAACGACCCGAACTCGTCGTTAGGACTGCTGATGCGCGACCCGGGGCTGTATAACAACATCAACAACACCGCAGCGCATCTCGACTCGATTCTTATCGACCTCAAGCGCCGTCCGAAGCACTACATACCTCCGATAAAGATTTTCTAATAAATAAGGAATACCGTTTTCAAACCCTCAGGCGCGCCTCGATCTCATCGACGGCGCGCCGAAGTTTTTTGTCGACAGTCAGATGCTCCTTGAATGTGTTGCAGGCGTGGAGCACAGTGGCATGGGTGCGCGAAAAGCGCGCGCCTATCGATGCGTAGGGCATCTTCGTGAGTTTCTTCGCAAGATACATGATTGTATTGCGGGCCTCGACGAGGCTTCGCTGTCGCGACGAAGAGAAAACCTGATCGGGGTCGACATCGAAATAATCAGAGACCGTGTCGGCGATGAAATCGAAGTTCAGCTGCTTCCTGCTCATCTTCACTGCATTGGATAGCACGTTGCGAGCCAGGTCAATCGAGATGTCGCGGTTGAGCACCATCGAATGGGCCAGCAAGGAGGCCACCACCCCTTCGAGTTCGCGGATACTGTCGGTCACATTGTCGGCAATAAAATCAAGAATCTCAACGGGGAGGTCGAGTCCGTCCTGACGGGCTTTCAGTCTTAGTACTTCCTTGCGAAGGGCGAGGTCAGGCTTGGCGAGTTCGACTGTTATCCCCCACTTGAAGCGCGAGATCAGACGCTCTTCGAGACCTTCGAGCTTCGTCGGCGGAGTGTCACACGAGAGAATCAGCTGACGCTGATTCAGATGAAGCTGATTGAAGATATGGAAAAAGCAGTTCTGGGTGGCAGGTTTCTTGCCGGCAAGATCCTGAACATCGTCGATGATGAGCACATCGACGCTCTGGTAGAAATTGAAGAAGTCGTTGGTCTTGCCCGACGCCACGGCAGTTGTATACTCGCTTTCGAAACGGCGCGCCGGCACGTATCTAACCCTCGCCTTCGGATTCTCTTCGAGTATTCTCAGTCCTATAGCCTGAATGAGATGGGTTTTTCCGACACCGGTGCTTCCGAAAAGGAACATCGGGTTGAAAGTCTGCCTGTGGGGATTGCGGGCCACCGACTCAGCCAGCGAAAGAGGCAGTTTGTTGGAATCGCTGCCACAGTAATTCTCGAAGGTATAGTTGCGGTTAAGCAGCGATTCGAAGCCGGGATCGACTTCTGCCGCTACGGCGACTTCGGGAGCCGGAACTGCGGGAGAGCTGTTCGGCATCTCGAGCTTTACGTTGGTTGAACTGTCGTCGCCGAGCTTGAAGTTATAGATGAGTTTGACCTTCTGCCCGAAATACGTGACGATAGCCTGAGAAAGCACCGAAAGGAAGCGCATTTCGATCTGTTCGGCGAAATACTGCGACGGCGCGTTTATGTTCAGCACACCGTCCTCAAAGCTTCGGAAGCTCAGAGGTTTGAACCATGTGTTGAACTGTTCAGGCGTTATCCTCTCTTGAATAAGGTCAAGACAAGACCGCCACTTTTTCGAGTGGTCAGGCATTATATAAACTGAATTTCGGGATAGGAATTCATTGCAAAATAAGCCAAAATTTTTTAATAAAACAATAGCCGTCAGATTTGGAAAATTCGAGAAAATCGCAATGAACTGACAAGGCGTCCATTACCGGCATTGGGTCAGGCCCCGGCATCAGGCTCGGCCGCGTTAAGGCGGCGGCTCTTCAATGACCGATACAACGAAAGAACGGCAAGAGGTAGCGCGACTCCGGCAACGGAATAAAGCACCCAGAAGAAATCGGTGTGGTTATAGTGGATGACCATATGGCATCCTATCTGACCCGGGTCAAGCCCATACCACCATATCTTCAGCAGGCTGATAGCCTTGAACGATATGATGTGGAATATGAAGACATACAGAGTATTGTCGCCGATGAACACCAGCAGATCGCGCATCTTCGACCGGCGGCCGTCAATGGCTCCTGCAAGCCAGTGAAGTAACAGGAATCCGATTGTGCCGGTAACCGGCAGCGACCATAGATCGCGCCATCGGGCCGCATTGTTCATCCCTGAAAGATGAAGCCATGCCGCACCGCATAGCAGCACGAAATATGCCAGAGCAAGCGCCCAATGTTCGCGGAGGATATGCTCATATCGGCGGAACAGCACTCCGACGCCGAAGAAGAACAGCCCCCAGGTCTCGCGCAGACCTCCATTGGGTATTGTTGCAATCCTGAAATCGAAAGCGAGACGGAACGCCACAAAGCCGACCGCCGACAGGCAGATGAACGTCACAGCCCTCCCCTCTGTCAGCCTGCCTATAAGAAGGCGATATATTACCAGAAAAGCAATTGAGGCAACAAGCAGCCCGCGGAAAAACCAGAAAGCTCCGGCGAGGAACTCATCATAGCCCGACATCGACGTCACTATCAACGCCAGACGACGCATCGCCGTAGCGAATGAATACGGGTGAGTGACGCCTCCCGTCCAGTTGCCGTAATCTTCGTTGAGAAGTCCTATCTCGAAAAACAGGTTATGGAGCACAAGAAAGACGATGCTCCACTTCAGGAACGGCAGATAAAGGCCGCGGAAACGCTTCGAGACGAACGACCAGGGGTCGGCTACATATTTTCGGGAGAAGAAATAGCCGGCACAGATGAAAAATACCGGCATGTGGAACGTGTAGATGAAATTCGTTATCAGCTCGGGCGCCTCAGCGTGTCCGACAACCATCAGAATGATTGCCAGACCCTTGATTATCGAGATGACAGAATTGCGTTGAGCCATACGTCAAAGTCCCGGACGCTCACGGCGCGCCGCATCTATTCTCAACAGAATGAACAGAAGGAAAGTAAAGCCCCAGAGCGATGAACCGCCATAGCTGAAAAACGGCAACGGGATTCCGATGACAGGACATAGACCTATTACCATTCCTACGTTAATGGCAAGATGGAACATCAGGAATGAAGCCACACAATAGGCATAGACGCGTCCGAAGACCGTCGGCTGTCGCTCGGCGAGCGACAGAATCCTGAGAATCAGAGCGAGGAAAAGAAGCACTACGGCCGTAGCTCCGACAAAGCCCTGTTCTTCGCCGATAGTGCAGAAGATAAAGTCGGTATGCTGTTCCGGAACATATTTCAGTTTAGTCTGGGTTCCGTTCAGGAAACCTTTGCCCCAGAAGCCTCCCGAGCCTATGGCAATCTTAGACTGGTTGACATTATAACCGACACCGCGCGGATCGTTTTCAATTCCGAGAGCGACCTTTATTCGCATCTGCTGATGGGGTTGCAGAATGCTGTTGAAGGTGAAGTTCACCGAGAAAAGGAACACAACCGCAACTATGGTCGACGACAGTGTCAGCATAAGACGCTTGGCTGGAGCGCGCAGCATCGTGAATCCGATATAACCACACGCCACGGCAATAGACCCGATAAAGAATAAATATCCCGGCACATGAACCCCGCAGAGAGCGAGTATCGAAACGACAACAGTCGTCGCAATAAATCCGAAGAAAATATTGCGGGCCTCGAACGGACGCCGGCAATATACCGCCACCATCAGAACCATCAGAATCATTATCAAGCCGAGAACAACAGCCTCGCCGGAGGGAATGCCCATGAAAAGCGGCTCTGAGAATTTAACCGCCACAACAAAGAACACCACGGCACAGGCAGCCGCCAGAAGAACAAGGCCGCTCATGCCCTCGCGATACAGCACAAAGAAAAGTGACAGATAAGCCAGCGCCGAACCAGTCTCATGCTGGGCAAGAATCAGGAGGATCGGCACAAAAATTATCGTCAGCGCCTTGTAGTAGCTCTGCGACCCGCGCAAAATGAAATTATAGCCGCTGAAAAGCTTGGCGAGCGCCAGCGCTGTAGCGCATTTCGCGAACTCGGCGGGCTGAAGGCTCATAGGCCCGAGAACGAGCCACGAACGCGAACCTTTGATGTCGGGAGCTATGAATATCGTCACTGCCAACAGCAGCAACATGGCGAAAAAAATCGGATAGGCATAGGTCTCGTAGATACGCGCGTCGATAAGAAGCAATATAAGGCCCGCTACAAGCGACAATCCTATCCAGCGGATCTGTTTTCCGGAGAATTCTGCGAACGACAGAATCGAGGCGCTGTCGAAGTCGTAGCTCGCGGCATAGATGCTCAGCGCGCCCGCAATGACGAGCACAAGATATATACCGACCGTCCACCAGTCGACATACCTGAGAACAGATGGATTAGTGCTTCTTTGTGCCACTGTGGATTGTTGAAGTGTGTAACATTCTTTCCTCGATATATTTGCGGTTCTCGGCGATCTCGCCTTTGAGATATTTTTCAATTACGAGCGAGCCGATAGGCACACCGAATGTAGCGCCGTAGCCGGCATTCTCGACATAGACACACACGGCGATCTTCGGATTGTTATAGGGTGCGAACCCCATAAAGGCCGAATGGTCGGCGCCGTGGGGATTCTGGGCGGTACCGGTCTTACCGGCGACTTCGATGTCGGGAAGATTTGTGCCTTTGCAGGTACCTCCGAGAACTGCCATTCTCATGCCCTCGGCAATCGGGGCATAGTATGACGGATTAATCGTCGGATGTTTTTTCTCGATATATTCCTTAGGAAGTGTCGAATCCTGAATCTCCTTGACGACATGAGGGGTTATGAACCAGCCGCGGTTTGCTATAGTGGCGCAGAGATTGGCGATCTGAAGCGGAGTCGCCAGGATCTCGCCCTGACCGATCGATACCGAAATGATTGTCTTCGCGCTCCAATGCCCTTCGCCATATTGCTTATTATATGTCTTGGAGTTTGGAATAAAGCCATGCTTCTCACCGGGGAGATCAATGCCGAGATTATAGCCGTAGCCCATCGAGACGAGGTGATTTTTCCAGACCTCGAAAGCATTAGCGACCGAGCCGTATTTGCTGCGCCGGTCAATCATGGCCTTGAAACCCCAGCAGAAATATGCGTTACACGAAGTCTGCAATGCCGGCTTAAGAGCTATAGGCGAGGCATGCGGATGACATCCTACTCTCAGACCGCCCGAGACAAAACCTCGTGCGCACGGAAATGCCGTGCCGAGTGTCACGATTCCTTCATTCAAAAGAATAAGACCCTGAGTGGGCTTGAAGGTCGAACCAGGAGGGTAACCGGCCATGATTGCCCTGTCGAAAAGAGGCTTGTCGGAATCGAGAACAAGTGAACGGTAATTCTTGCCGCGATCACGCCCGACAAGGAGTGTAGGATCGTAGGTCGGAGCCGAGACGAGAGCCAATATCTCACCCGTTTCAGGCTCAATAGCGACAATAGCGCCTTTTTTGCCGGCCATAAGGGATTCGGCATACTGCTGAAGCTCAATGTCGATACTGAGCTTAAGGTTTTTACCCGATACAGCGGCCACGTCATGCGCTCCCCCTTCATAACGGCCCTGAATTTTTCCGAGGGCGTCGCGGATATAGATTTCCAGCCCTTTCCGACCGCGGAGGGCAACCTCATAGCTCTTCTCGATGCCGAGGTCGCCGGTATAGTCTCCGGCCATATAGTAGGAATCTTTCTCAATATCAGCTTCCGAAACCTCGCGGATATTGCCGAGCACGTTGGCTCCGGCGAGGTAGTTATACTGGCGCAGAATCCTCTTCTGAATGAAAAAACCGGGAAAACGGTAGATTTTCTCCTGAAGACGGCCATAATCTTCGGGCGACAGATGGCTCAGCAGTTTCTGCGGAGAATAGGAAGAGTAGCCCGGATTAAGGCGTCTGTCGCGCATGTCGGCGAAACACTTGCGGAGTTTCTCGGGAGTCAGTGACAGAATCCGGCAAAGATCGAGCGTGTCAAACGGCTCGACATCGCGCGGTATCACCATGACATCGTAGGCAGGCTGGTTATAAACGACAAGCCTGTCGTTGCGGTCGTAGATTATTCCGCGCGACGGATAGATCGCCCTGTGAAGGAAAGCGTTGGAGTCGGCGTAATCTTTATATTTTGTATCCATGACCTGAAGACTGAAAAGCCGTATCAGGTAAATGGCTGCAATAACAATGATGAACCCGCCGACTACATATTTGCGTTTTTCGAGATTATAGTCTTTTCTCATTTGTGCGGGTTGTTAGGCTGTCGACCGCCAACATCAGCAGCAGCGAAAGGATTGTGCTCGCGACGATGCGCGCTATGGTGAGCCAGACATTGAAGAAAGTCAGAGCCTCGATAGCAAAAATCAGCGTGCAATATATCAGCGTCATCGTCGACAGATATTTGAGATAGGTGTAACGCCCCATCGTCCGCATCGAAGGGACCGAATCAGGCATACTGTCGACTCGCGGCATATAAAGATGGAAAATCCCGTTTCTCGACATAGCGGCCACTGTGCAACACAAGGCGTTCATGCCATAGCTGTTGGAAAAAACGTCAATCGTCAGGCCCAGAAGGAATGAGATTGTCAACAGACTGTTGATACCTATTGTCATCGGGAGCTTGAAGATTACGTATATGAACAGAATAGGCACAGCCACATTGAAAAGGCATACATTGTCGAGCACCACGGCCTGTATAAGCACCAGAACCATGGCGATGATTGTAAATTTGATTGCAGTCTTGTTCATTGCGGCAACTACTGGGCTTTCGACACAGATGAAGGGGTCTCGATATCTTCCTCGACGGCACGGATGTCTTCGGTGAGAGCGTCACGGATCACACGCACGTATGACAGAGTCGAGAAGTCGGTAAACAGTCTGATTCTCAGAGAATAGAAGTTATCATCGGCCCCCCTGACTCCTGACTCGACCACGCCGACAGGGACGCCCTCGGGAAATGAGGTCGAGAAGCCGCTGGTCACGATAGTGTCGCCTTTGTGGAATTTAGCGTGGCGCGGGAGTTCCTCAAGCAGCGCATGGGCGGCGTCTTTGCCGTCCCACGTGAGCGAACCGACATGCTGGCTGCCTTTTACCTTACATGACAGACGCAGATGAGGATTCAGCAACGATATGATGCGTGCGGTGTGCTTGCCGGTGATATTGACAATTCCTACAACGCCGTTACGGTCTACGACCCCCATTTCGGGTTTCACACCGTCGAGTTCACCTTTCTGAATCGTAATGTAGTTGAACGGCCGGGTAGTTGAACTGTTTATTGCACGGGCGACGATAAACGAATAACGCCGCAGAACAGTGTCGACCGTCATTGTGTCGGAATAGAGACGGTCGCGAAGGGCGAGATTGCGCTGCTGAAGATCAAGAACCTGCATCTCAAGCTCGGCGTTACGGCGCTGGAGGTCGTCGTTGATATCGCGCAGCGAGAAGTATGACGACACACTCGCGCCGGCTGAATAGACGCTCGACGCGAGCCGACCGGCCGATGTCAGATAGACATGGTGCTGGTAGGGATTCGTCGTAAAAAGCATGACGCAGCTGATGACTGCATAAAATAAGAAAAGCAGCCACGAGCTGTATTTTAAGAAAAAGTTCAGCAGGTCACGCATAAATAACGGGATATTCAGGGGCCCGACCCAATCAGGTCCGGCCGCCTGCATGATATGTTAGGGCAGTTGGTTCAGCGGCTTCAACGGATGAGGAAGGAGAAGCGCTCGATATTCTTCAGTGCGACACCGGTTCCGCGGGCAACGGCAAGCAAAGGATCTTCGGCCGTATGGAACTGGATTCCGATCTTGTCGGTCAGACGCTTGTCGAGGCCTCTGAGCAGAGCGCCGCCGCCGGCGAGATAGATACCGTTCTTGACGATGTCGGCATAAAGCTCCGGGGGGGTCTGTTCGAGAGCCTGAAGCACAGCGGCCTCGATCTTCGAGATCGATTTTTCGATAGCATGGCTGATTTCCTGATAGCTCACGGGAACTTCCATAGGAAGAGCCGTCATCTTGTTGGGGCCGTGGACAATATAATCCTCGGGCGGGTTGTCGAGTTCGGTGAGGGCCGAGCCTACGTGCATCTTGATCTGCTCGGCTGTGCGTTCGCCGACGCGCACGTTGTGGACGCGCCCCATGTGTTCCTGAATATCGGCCGTAAGATCGTCACCGGCAAGCTGTATCGACTTGTTCGACACGATGCCGCCAAGAGAGATAACGGCGATTTCGGTTGTTCCGCCGCCTATATCGACAATCATGTTGCCTTCAGGGGCGAGAACGTCGAGGCCGATACCGAGAGCGGCAGCCATAGGCTCGAATATCATATATGTGTCGCGGCCGCCGGCATGTTCGCTGGAATCGCGCACCGCGCGGATGTCAACGCCTGTCGAACCGCTCGGGATTCCGACAACCATCTTCAGCGAAGGCTGGAACCAGTTGCTTTTTGTCGAAGCTTTCTTGACAAGGCCGCGAATCATCATCTCGGCAGCCGTGAAGTCGGCGATAACGCCTTTGCTGAGCGGACGAACGGTCTTGATCCCATCGTGCTCCTTGCCCTGCATCTCCTGAGCCTCGAGGCCGACGGCAACGAGACGGTCGGTCTTCTTGTCGATCGCAACAATCGAAGGCTCGTCGATAACAATTTTATCGTCGTGTATGATGATCGTATTGGCAGTGCCAAGGTCGATAGCTATCTCTTTAGTCAGAGAGAAAAATGAGAAAAAACCCATAGTTGTTATGTTTATTTGTTAGGAGAGGTCCCAAACAGGGACTTCGGTCTGATCAGTGTTTGAAGTGGCGATAGCCGGTTTTAACCATGGCAATGCCGCCGTGGTTATCGCACCATTCAACGCTCTCGCCGTCGCGGATAGAACCGCCCGGCTGAATAATAGCACGAACGCCTGCCGCAGCGGCAATCTCAACGCAGTCGGCAAAGGGGAAGAACGCGTCGCTGGCCATTGCGGCGCCGTCGAGACTGAGTTCAAAGGCGTTCGCCTTCTCTATAGCATGGCGCAGGGCATCGACGCGCGAGGTCTGCCCCACTCCGCTTCCGAGCAGCATACGGTTCTTAGCGAGTACGATAGCGTTGCTCTTGGAATGCTTGACGATTTTGTTGGCAAACAGCATATCGTCGATCTGCGCCTCGGTGGGAGCAAGCTTTGTCATCGGCTCGAGCTCGGCAGACTTCTCGGCATGGAGATCACGCTCCTGAACAAGGGCCCCGTTGAGGCACGTGCGAACCTGAATCTTCGACAGGTCATTGCTCTTCTGCACGAGAATAATGCGGTTCTTCTTCTTCTCAAGAAGTTCGAGAGCGGCAGGCGTATATCCCGGTGCTATGATGACTTCGAAGAATATCTTGTCGATTTCAGCAGCTGCTTCGGAATCAATTTCGCGGTTGCAGATAAGCACACCTCCGAAAGCGCTCACCGGATCGCCGGCAAGGGCGTCGCGCCAGGCTTCAGCCACGGTGGCTCGCGTTGCCAGACCGCAGGCATTGTTATGCTTTAGAACGGCGAAAGTAGGCTCATCGCCGGCGAACTCCGACATCAGGCTGACAGCCGCGTCAATGTCGAGCAGATTGTTATAGCTTATTTCCTTGCCATGGAGTTTGTCGAAATAGTCGTCGAGGCGCCCGGCAAAGAAACCTTTCTGATGGGGATTCTCGCCATAGCGCATGGGGCTCATGCCGTCGACAGCGAGGCGAAGAGCCGTCGGGCCGTCTGAATTTGTCGAATCGAACCAGTTGAATATAGCCGAGTCATAGCCCGACGAAACGGCGAAAGCATCGCGGGCAAAGGCTCGGCGCTGCTCGAGAGTCGTCTCGGCTCCCTGCGATTCGAGGATCGCGCGCAAGGGCTCATACTGGGCTTTGCTGGCTACGATGACGACATCGTTGAAATTCTTTGCGGCAGCACGGATCAGCGAAATACCGCCTATATCGATTTTCTCGATAATATCCTGCTGACTTGCTCCGGATGCGACGGTATCGACAAACGGATAAAGGTCAACTATGACAAGGTCGATGTCGGGAATTGAGAACTGACCCATCTGCTTGACGTCGTCGGCAAGCTCGCGGCGCCCGAGAATTCCTCCGAAAACCTTCGGATGAAGAGTCTTGACCCTGCCTCCGAGAATCGACGGATAGCCCGTGAGAGCTTCAACGGCATCGCAACTATAGCCGAGGCCTTCGATAAAAGAGCGGGTTCCGCCCGTAGAGATAAATTTCACGCCCGCGGCATTGAGAAGCGCAAGAATACGGTCAAGGCCCTCTTTGTGGAAGACAGAGACAAGGGCCGATTTGATGGGTTTGGTTGCAGACATCTGATTGAGTTGCTATATTGCTTATTTATTTTGAGAGTGCAAAATTACGAAAAAAATCGCTATCGCACATAGCCTCACTCTCCTTTTAGAAAAAAATCTCTCCAAGATACGGCAAACAGGCTTCCACACGCAGCTTTTTTACTATATTTGCCCACGGTATGTCAATAAACAAAGCTATACTGATGGGCAACGTAGGCCGCGACCCTGAAATCAGATATGTCGAAGGACGCACTGTTGCGTCGTTCACACTCGCCACCAACGAACCCGGCTACACCACTCCCGAGGGAACAACTGTAGCCGAGCGGACTGAGTGGCACAACATCGTTGTGTGGGATCATGCCGCCGAAATAGCCGAGCGCTACGTGCGCCGGGGCACCCGGCTGTTTGTCGAGGGAAAGATCCGCACCCGAACATGGCAGGACCGCAACACAATCAAGCGGACTATCACCGAGATCGTAGCCGAAAACTTCGAAATTCTATCACGCCAATAATCTTTTAACCACATTTCTATAAGCCAATGAAAGAAGTGAACGAAAAAGCCTTAGGGAACGACCCGGTATACGCCGATGCCGATCCCGTGGCCCTTCCCGACAACGCGTTTCGCGAGCTCGGCAAGGACGAACCTTACAGGCCGGTCATGCACCCGGCCCGCGATTACCGTGAAGTAACGCCATACTCTGTCATCACCGGTCTGATTCTGGCCGTAGTGTTCAGCGCAGCCGCGGCATATCTCGGCCTTAAGGTAGGTCAGGTATTCGAGGCAGCCATCCCTATCGCCATTATAGCCGTCGGGCTGAGCGGCGCCCTGAAAAAGAAAGACCCTCTGGGCCAGAATGTCATCATCCAGTCGATAGGCGCCTGCTCGGGCGTTATCGTAGCCGGTGCGATCTTCACTCTCCCCGCCCTTTATATCCTTCAGGGCACCTATCCTGATATAACGGTGAACTTTCTCGAGATTTTCCTCAGCTCACTGCTCGGAGGCATACTCGGAATTCTGTTCTTCATACCCTTCCGCAAGTATTTCGTGAAGGACATGCACGGCAAATATCCTTTCCCCGAGGCTACGGCTACCACTCAGGTGCTCGTCAGCAGTCAGGCCAAAGGATCGGGCAATCAGGCCAAGACTCTCGTTATAGCCTCGCTGATCGGAGGTATCTACGACTATCTCGGCGCTACGTTCGGCTGGTGGGCTGAAACGATCACCTCGACGGCCTATCGCTGGGGAACGGCGCTGGTTGAGAAGACCAAAGTTGTCGTGAGCTGCAACACCAGCGCAGCCCTTCTCGGACTTGGCTATATCGTCGGGCTCAAGTATGCGTTCGTTATATTCGCCGGTTCAATCTTCGTATGGTGGATAATAATTCCGCTTATGGGAACCTACGGCAACGAAGCGCTCGCAGCCATGTCGCCTCAGGAAATTTTCAGCGGCTCGGCCCGCATGATCGGAATCGGCGGTATCGCGATGGCCGGAATCATAGGCATCGTGAAATCATGGCCCATAATCCAGCAGGCCGTCGGCCTCGCCGGCCGTGAGCTTAAAGGCAACAGCCGCGCGACAAAGACCATACGCTGGCAGACCGACATCTCGATGAAGCACGTCGTGTTCTTCATCTGCCTTGCTCTGATCGCAGTGCTCGTGTTCTTCTGGTTCGGTGTCATCAATACCTTCTGGCAGGCACTTGTGGCCTGGGCAGTAGTTGTTGTGATCGCATTCCTGTTCACGACAGTGGCTGCCAACGCAATCGCCATCGTGGGCAGCAATCCTGTCAGCGGCATGACAATGATGACTCTCATCGTAGCTTCGGCTGTGTTTGTAGGCATCGGTCTCAGCGGCACATCGGGCATCGTCGCCTCGATGGTTATCGGCGGCGTTGTCTGCACCGCTCTTTCTATGGCCGGCGGCTTCGTCACCGACCTGAAGATCGGCTACTGGCTCGGCACCACTCCCCGCAAACAGGAAAGCTGGAAATTCCTCGGCACCCTCGTTTCAGCCGCAACTGTCGGAGGTGTCATACTGCTTCTCAATCAGGTTTACGGCTTCACCGGCGAAAATGCGCTCGTGGCACCTCAGGCCAACGCCATGGCAAAGGTAATCGAGCCACTCATGATGGGAGGCGAAACGCCCTGGATTCTTTATATGGTAGGCGCTATTTTAGCTCTTATCCTCAATTGGCTCGGTGTTCCGGCTCTTGCATTCTGTCTGGGTATGTTCATTCCGCTCCAGCTTAATGTTCCGATGCTCGTCGGCGGCGCTATCTCATGGTTCGTCGGCTCTCGCAGCAAAGACAGCCGCGTCAACGACGCCCGCCGCGACCGCGGTACCCTGATTTCTTCGGGCCTCATAGCCGGTGGAGCGCTGTTCGGAGTGTTCTCTGCTCTCACCCGATTCCTCGGCTTCGAATATGCCAATCCTCTCTCAGGCCTGACCACCCAGATCGCAGGCGTTGTCGTCTACGCCCTTCTCATCTGCTACCTCGCCTGGGACAGCTGCCGCGCTCGCCGCGCCGATGACCTGCTCTAAACATCGCGAAATACTGGCGCTCTCCGTGCCGGCTGTGATTGCGACGATCACAACCCCGCTTCTGGGGCTGATCGACACGACATTCACAGGCCACATGGGGGGCGCCGTGTATCTTGCCGGTGTTGCACTTGGCAGCAATCTCTTCAATCTGATATTCTGGCTGTTCGGTTTTCTAAGGATGGGAACGAGCGGTTTGACGGCTCAGGCGTCCGGCGCTGGATCGGCCTGCGACGAAATGCTGGTTCTTACAAGGTCTGCCCTCCTGGGCTTAGCTGCCGGAATCATTATCATTGCGCTTCAGGAACCGCTGACGGCCCTTTACAACTATGTCGTTGATTCTGACGCGAACAGCCGCATCGAAGCCACACGATATATCCACATAGTTATCTGGGGCGCACCGGCGGTTTTGCTCACCACTGTGCTGACAGGCTGGTTTATCGGACTCGGAGCCGCCCGGGAGGCGATGTGGATGTCGATAATCATAGATGTTGTCAACATTGCAGCAAGCAGCATGTTTGTTCTCGGAATGCATCTGAAGACAGAGGGAGTTGCCGCAGGGACACTCATAGCCCAATGGTCAGGCATAATTGCCGGAATGGTGCTTGCTCGCCCATATATCAAATCGCGCCTGACGCGGATCGAGTGGCGAAATATTTTTGACGCCGAAGCGCTTGGCCGATTTTTCAGAGTCAACAGAGATATATTTCTGCGCACACTCTGCCTGATATTTGTAACGCTATGGTTCACACGCGCCGGCGCTGGTCAGGGGAATATGATTTTAGCCGCAAACGCAATACTGATGCAGCTCTTTATTCTATTCAGCTATTTCATGGACGGTCTGGCATATTCGGCCGAAACCCTCGCAGGCCGAGCCACCGGCGCCGGAAACAGCAATGAGATGCGACTCACCATCCGCGCCCTGATGCAATGGGGAAGCGGTCTGGCTCTTTTCTTCTCTCTTATATATTTTATCGGTGGAGATTCAATAATAGGACTTCTTACCGACGAGGCAGGCGTCGCTGCGACAGCGCGCCGCTATATGCCCTGGGCGGTGACAGTGCCGCTGGTGTCTTTCGTGGCCTTTACCTGGGACGGGATATGCATCGGGGCAACCGCCACCCGACAGATGCTGCTTTCCATGGCTATAGCGACAGCTGTATTTTTCGCGGCATGGCTTCTCGCCGACCAGAGGCTCGGCAACGACGGCCTGTGGCTCGCCTTCATTCTCTATCTGGCAACGCGCTCAATCGTTCTGATTATCCTTCGCCACAAGATCGGCCCGAGATAAGAGACCTATTTGAGCTTAGCAAGGACGCGGGGATCGCCGACAAGCCAAAGCACATCTCGGGCTTCGAAGCGGGTGCTTCCGTCGGGCTGCATGAATTCGTCGCCACGCTGAATATTGACAAGCAACGCTTTATAACGGCTGCGCAGATCGGCCGTCTGCGATGTCTTTCCTACGAGCGGAGATGTCGGACTGAGCTGGATATTGGTCAGCTTGATATTGTCGACCGTAATATTGCCGGGATTTGATTCGGATTTTTTCTCTATTACGGGAAGCACTGCCTGAATCTGCTCGTCGGTGCCGATAATTCCAAGCGAGTCACCCGGGAAGATGCGCTCACGTCCTCCGGGAGCAAGTATGACATTACCTCCGCGGGCAATCGATGAGATATTGACGCCATAGACCTGACGCAGCTTGCTGTCGATAAGACGTTCGCCGACGAAAGGGCAATCATAGCCGACGGTCATGAAGGCGAGGTGCATATTGCTGACGAGATTGTTGTTCCGCCCGGTGCGACGCAGATCGCGCTCGTTAAGGTTATCGAGGAAACGGGTTTCAAGACCGCGCAACTTCTTTCGGAGACTGCGCCCGAAAAGAAGCATCATCACCACGAACACGGCAACGCCGAACACGAACCCTGCCATCAGACGATAAACTGACGAAAGAAGATAGATAACAAATCCGATGGCAATCACGAAGCGGATTATGGTCATGAAATGCAGCGGGAGGTCGAAGTGGGCGTTGGCCTCGACAAGACGGTGTCTCTCGACTGACTTCGACGCCGGAAGCGACAGAGCGAGCAAGAATGGCAACATAACAGCTATGCCTAATACTACTGTTGCGAGATGGCCGAGACTTTCGCCTAAAACGCCGACCAACCATGGCTGGACAATATTAAGTGTGACAAGGCTTAGAGCGATCAGAACGACCGTATACACGACAACACGCCAGAGATAGCGCTTGATAAGCGACATCCAGAGAACTTTCGTCTCGCTCTCGGTCGACGCCCGGTTAGTGTAACGGTCGATGAGGAAATGAAACTTCGTAGGCAGGTGTCGCTCGACAAAATTATAGAATGGGTCGGCGAGACGGATGAAGTAAGGGGTCAGGAATGTCGTGAGAACGCTGACCGCAACAATTATCGGATAGATCGAAGGCGAAAGAACGCCGAGCGACTGACCGAGCGTTGCTATGATGAAAGCGAACTCACCGATCTGAGTCAGCGAGAAGCCGCTCTCAATCGCCACCCGCAAGTTCTGGCCGGTCAGTAGCATTCCGAGACTGCCGAACAGAATCATGCCGACAATGACGACAGCTGAAAGCAGAAGTATCGGCCACCAGTATTCGACAATGACACCGGGATTCACCATCATTCCCACCGAAATAAAGAAGACAGCGCCGAAAAGGTCTTTGACAGGCATCGTAACCCGTTCGATTTCTTCGGCAAAGCTCGTGCCGGCGAGGATAGAGCCCATGACAAAAGCGCCCAAAGCAAGCGAAAAGCCGCAGTAGACCGAGAACACGGCCATTCCGAGGCAAAGACCCATCGACACGATAAGAAGAGTCTCATTGTTGAGAAACCGACGGCTGCGGTTAAGAAGCGTCGGAAGCATGAACACACCGACGAGAAACCACATGACAAGGAAGAAAACAAGCTTGCTGATGCTGAAAAGCATCTCGCTACCCTCTACAGTGTTATTGAGTGCAATCGACGACAAAATCACCATCATGACGACCGCGAACAGATCTTCAACAATCAGTACGGCAAGAACCAGCGAGGCGAATTTCTTTTGTCGCAGTCCAAGATCATCGAATGCCTTCAAAATTATAGTGGTCGACGACATCGACAGCATTCCGCCTAAGAAAAGGCTGTTGATATTGGTAAACCCGAGAAATCTGCCGATAACATATCCTGTCGCCAGCATACCACTGACTATGATCAAAGCCGTGATGGCCGCGCTCCCCCCGGCATTCATCAGTTTCTTGAAGCTGAACTCGAGCCCTAACGAGAACAGCAGCACTATAATTCCTATCTGTGCCCAGAACTCAATGTTTGACTCCGTCGTGACACTCGGAAGATAGGTGAAATGTGGACTTGCGAGGAAACCGGCGACAATATATCCGAGCACTACCGGCTGCTTTATCAGCTTGAAAATAATCGTTGTTATAGCCGCCAGGCAGAGAATAAACGCAAGATCGGTTATGAGACCCTCGATATGGGCCTCCCCTCCGACATTCAGCAGCAGAAGAGATTGTATCATAGAGTTTATGACGGCGAATTAACGAGAGAAATTGAAGTTGTGGGATAAACTTTTGCCATCTCATCCATTAGCCTGACAACATCGGTGTTCTCGCGCACCAACAAAACAAGATTCAGCCGGGTCATATTGTCAGAATAGTTGAAATCGACAAAATAATTATTCAGTTGAGCATGAAACTTCCCAAGCAAAGTTATATATGGATCGAGATCCGTCACAATGCCGCTTATCTTGACCGTTATGGTTCGCGATTGCGAGCCGACGTTGACCCTGTGTTCGATCTGCTCAAGAAGAACGAGAATAAAAAGCACCAGCAGTGTCGCCACAAGGGCAACCAGATACATACCCACCCCGACTGCGAGTCCGATAGTTGCGACCATCCAGATTCCGGCGGCCGTGGTCAGTCCTCTGACCGAGCCTTTCATCTGGATAATGGCACCGGCGCCGAGAAAACCGATTCCTGAAATTACCTGTGCGGCAATACGTCCTGGATCGCCATTCTTAAGGCCAAGATATTCCTGAGGCACATAGATTGATAACACCATAGCCAACGTCGCGCCCATCGATATAAGGGCGAACGTGCGCATTCCGGCCATCTGACCGCGTCGTTTGCGCTCAATTCCGACAGCAGCGCCGAGAATAAGGCTATAGAACAGCCTCGCGACCGCAACGCCCGGAGTCAGTTCAACCGCTGTAAGTTGCTGCCATAAAGCTGAAAACATCTCAAATTATTTCTTCAGAGTAAAATGGCGCGACGTCAGACGATAACCATCCGTGAAAAGCTCTACCGTATAGTCGCCGGGAGTCAGGGTCGTGTTCACATCCCAATAGATATGTATGCCCGAAATCTCGTCGCCCGAATATTCAATGCTCTTACGGGCAGTCGTCGGCACAGAGCCTCCTTCGAAATGCATCGCTCCGCCTCCGCCGCCAAGCAGCTGTCCCTCGGGATTGACTATGCGAAGATAAATAGTCTTTGCTCCGGGAGGCGTCGAATTGTTCTGAGGCACGGTGAACGAAACCATCAGCTGCTTGGCTTTGGTCACATTCTTTTCAGTTTTTCCATTACCCTTCAATGGAGTCAGGCTGACTCCGGTAACATTAAGCTTCTCGGCCAGAGTCATGCGCTTGCTAAGATCCTGATTGCGGGTTGTTGCCTCGGCAACCTGAGACGTCAGGGTAATATTCTGAGATTTAATCTCTTCGTTCTCAGCCCTAAGACCGGCATTCTCGCGGGCCAGAGAATCAATCTGGGCCACATAATGGCGAAGCAGACCGCGCAAAGTACTGATCTCCCGCTGGAGCTCGGCAATACGTTCCTTGCTCTTGACTTTCTCGCTGCGCAACTCAGCCGTCAGTTCCGCCACTTTCTGCTTGGCAGCCGCATATTTGGCATACTCTTCGGTATTGGTAAGCCTCTGGGCCTGAGTTTCATACTGTTCAAACTCGGCATTAACAGCCTCGAACTCATTGGAAAGCTGAAGCTGCTCATTAGCAAGCTGAAGTTCCTCATTTGCAGCCTGAGCCTCAGCAACCTGCTGATTCAGCTTTTCAGTACGATAGATCGAAACGCCGAAAACGGCAAGGAGAACAACCGCGAGCACCACGGCTGTCCACAATAAAGGCGATTTGGTGTTTAATGACATATCTTGATTGTCGGTTAAAATGACAAATCGGCTTAATTAAGAAAAAGCCGACGGTGTTATCTCTGCAAAAGTAGCAATTTTTTCGTTGATTCCACTAAATTTGCAGCCGAAAACCATGTCAGAGATGAGCACCATCCATTTTTTCAACCCAGAAAGCGAAGCCGAACTCTCCGACGGAAATCCCGGCTACACCCCGTCGCGCGCGGCACGCATCATAGCCGAAGCCGGCGCGCTGTTACCGTTATGGTGGGCAAATCCCGGCGATATCGTAATCTCTCCCCCCGGCGCACGCCGTCCGAAAGCAGAACTCTCGCGACGGCTCGGGCTATGCAATACGGAGAACGCCCCGACTAAAATAGACCACGCAGCGCCATGGGGATGGAGTCCGCGTGCCGCACGGATATTCGAAAAGCGGGGAGTCAGCAGCAATCTTATTCCCGACATGGAGATCATCGCGGGAATGAGCCGACGTTCGACAGCCATCGAAATTCGCCAATTACTCGGAGTAGAATCCGGAGAAGAACATTTCGACATCGAGGAACTGATACAATATATATCCGACTCCAACGGCCAAGTAATTATCAAGGCTCCCCTATCCTGCTCCGGTCGAGGCATAATCGATTGCCGGATAACACCGCCATCTGTCGTCATCAACAGAGCCCGGGCTATACTTCGGCATCAAGGCTCTGTAATAACAGAGCGCGCCCTCGACAAACAGCTTGATTTCGCAGCCCTGTTCGAAGCCGTTAACCGCGACATTGAGTTTGTCGGATGGTCACTCTTCAGCACAGGCACGGGGGGAAACTACCAAGGAAATATCGTCGCGCCACAAAATGAGCTCTCCAAGCAGCTCAGTAAAGCCGAATCATGGATAGATCCTTTAAGACAAGCCGTTAAGAAAACAATCGCGCCATATTATAACGGTCCGCTGGGGGTAGACATGATGTTCTACGGCAAAGACCTCAAAGTCATGCCATGTATCGAGGTCAACCTGCGACGCACAATGGGATTTGTTGCACATGATCTTGCCGAACGCCACGGCCTGCGCGGGCATCTTGTCTTCGACCCTCATCCCGACGGCCCCGGCCTCACCCTCTCAGCCTCCGAAACCGCGCGCTTCGCCCTCCGTAACCACCAACACAGGCATAGATTCTAATTAATCCCCCATTCAACAAAGACAACCAGTTGACTTCGCCGATACTCAAACATGCTATTCCTCTGACAAACAGAGATGTCGACCAAACTACCACAAAAAAGAGCAAAAAACATCCCGAAAAATTTGCACATCCGCCCGGAAAGCACTACCTTTGCAACGCAATTCCGAAAGCCCAGGTGGCGGAATGGTAGACGCGCTCGTTTCAGGTGCGAGTGTTGAGAGACGTGCAGGTTCGAGTCCTGTTCTGGGCACCCGAATAAATTGCAAGCAGTTAATTCTCAACTGCTTGCAATTTTTACTTTCACCCCGTATCAACGCGGTGTCAACCGACCCCGCCGCAACCCCTCGATGAGTTGCGAAACATTCCCAATAGCCCAAACACATTAACGGCTCTGTCCCAATAGGTTCAGAGCCTCTTTTGTTTAGTAATCACCCATATCTCTAAATAAGGGGTCAGCGGATTTTCCCGGTGGGCAGACGTTGTCTCGGAGTAGAGTGCTATCTTTGCAGGATGAAACCGACCCAACTTTTACGCGCCATCCTTCCGGATGTTCTGATCGACAATTTCGAAGTCGACCATTTTGAGAAAAC
>DBGBEM010000177.1:0-1552 GCA_048477235.1 Muribaculaceae bacterium
CAACGTCCTCGACACACTGCTCGACTTCAACCGCCGCCTTTTGAAATAATCCATCTTCACCCTTATAAACGATAACAATGAAACCCGATTTTAAGACTATCGATATTGCGCGCGACGCTTTCGGCGACAAGCACGCACCTCTGCCCAAGGGTGAAGACTGGCTCACCCCCGAGATGATTCCCGTGAAGCCCGTCTACACCAAAGACGACCTCGAAGGGCTTGAACACCTCGATTATGTAGCCGGCCTGCCCCCGTTCCTGCGCGGCCCCTACAGCGCCATGTATCCCATGCGCCCCTGGACAATCCGCCAGTATGCCGGTTTCTCGACCGCAAAAGAATCTAACGCTTTCTACCGCCGCAACCTCGCTTCGGGACAGAAAGGCCTTTCGGTTGCCTTCGACCTCGCTACACATCGTGGCTACGACGCCGACCATGAGCGCGTTGTAGGCGATGTAGGTAAGGCCGGTGTGTCGATATGCTCGATCGAAGACATGCAGGTTCTGTTCGACGGTATTCCTCTGAACAAGATGTCGGTTTCGATGACAATGAACGGCGCAGTGCTCCCCGTGCTCGCCTTCTACATCAACGCAGGTCTTGAGCAGGGTGCGAAACTCGACGAGATGGCCGGTACGATCCAGAACGACATCCTGAAGGAGTTCATGGTGCGCAACACCTATATCTATCCTCCCGAGTTCTCGATGCGCATTATCGCCGACATCTTCGAGTTTACCTCGCAGAATATGCCGAAATTCAACTCTATCTCGATTTCGGGATACCACATGCAGGAAGCCGGTGCTACCGCCGACATCGAGCTGGCCTATACTCTGGCCGACGGTCTCGAATATCTGCGTGCCGGTGTAAACGCCGGAATGAGCATCGACCAGTTCGCTCCGCGTCTGTCGTTCTTCTGGGCTATCGGCATGAACTTCTTCATGGAGATCGCCAAGATGCGCGCCGCCCGCATGCTCTGGGCCAAGATCGTCAAGCAGTTCAACCCGAAGAACCCCAAATCGCTCGCCCTGCGCACCCACTCGCAGACATCGGGATGGTCGCTCACCGAGCAGGATCCCTACAACAACGTAGGCCGCACCTGTATCGAAGCCATGGGCGCCGCTCTGGGCCACACTCAGAGCCTCCACACCAACGCTCTCGACGAGGCTATCGCACTGCCTACCGACTTCAGCGCCCGTATCGCCCGTAACACCCAGATCTATATTCAGGAAGAGACGATGATCACCAAGCAGGTCGATCCCTGGGCCGGCAGCTACTACGTTGAAGCCCTCACCAACGAGATCGCCCACCGCGCATGGGAGCACATTCAGGAAATCGAGAAGCTCGGCGGTATGGCCAAAGCTATCGAGACCGGTCTTCCCAAGCTCCGTATCGAAGAAGCTTCGGCCCGCACTCAGGCCCGCATCGACTCGGGACGCCAGACCATCGTCGGTATCAACAAATACCGTCTCGAACACGAGGATCCCATCGATATTCTCGAGATCGACAACACCGAAGTGCGCAACGAACAGGTTGCCCGCCTCGAAGATCTCAAGAGCCG
>DBGBEM010000178.1:0-13485 GCA_048477235.1 Muribaculaceae bacterium
TTGTAAAGCTCTTTGATGTCGTCGAGCGGCTCAACGCCTGCTTCGGCGATGACTTCCTTCGGGCAATAGGGGTCGAGGGCCGACACGTTCATGCCGAAACCTTTGGCGATGCGGGCGACGTTGCGGCCGACCTGACCGAAAGCGTGGATGCCGAGCTTCTTGCCTTTGAGCTCGCTGCCGCTCTTGCCGTTATAGCCGTTGCGGGCCATCATTACGGCCATACCGAACACGAGTTCGGCTACGGCGTTGGAGTTCTGGCCGGGGGTATTCTCAACCACTACGCCATGGGCTGTTGCGGCGGCGAGGTCGACATTGTCGTAGCCGGCGCCGGCGCGCACAACGATCTTGAGATTCTTGGCTGCATCGAATACCTCGTTGTCGATTTTGTCGGAACGGATGATGAGACCTTCGACGTCGGCGACAGCTTTCAGGAGCTCGGCTTTCTCGGTGTATTTCTCGAGAAGAACCATCTCCATACCGGCGCTTTCGATGACTTCACGGATGCCGTTGACGGCTGCTGCTGCGAACGGTTTCTCGGTTGCGATCAGTATCTTTGCCATGGCTTAACGGGTTTTTTCGAAGTCGTTCATAGCCTCTACGAGGAACTTGACGCTCTCGAGGGGAAGGGCGTTATAGAGCGATGCGCGGAAGCCGCCTACGCTGCGGTGGCCTTTGATGCCGACGATGCCGCGCTCGGTGCAGAACTTCACGAAGTCGCCTTCGAGTTCCTTATATTCGGGTTTCATCACGAAGCAGACGTTCATGATCGAACGGTCGGCGGGATTGGTGACGGTGCCCTGGAACATCTTGCTGCTGTCGATTGCGTCGTAGAGAACGGCTGCCTTTTCGAGGTCGAGTTTCTCCATGGCCTCGACGCCGCCCATCTCCTTATACCAGCGCAGGGTCAGCATGGCTGAGTAGACGGGGAGAACCGGCGGGGTGTTGAACATCGAGCCTTTCTTGATGTGGGTGCGGTAGTCGAGCATGGTGGGAATCTCGCGGTCAACGTGGCCGAGGGCGCTGTCTTTGACGATGACGACGACTGTTCCGGCAGGGGCGAGGTTCTTCTGGGCGCCGGCGTAGATGAGGTCATACTTGCTGACATCGACGGGACGCGAGAAGATGTCGCTCGACATATCGGCTACCAGAGGCACTTTCACGTCGGGATCCTTGCGGATTTCCGTACCGTAGATGGTGTTGTTGGTGGTGTAGTGGAAATAGTCGACATCGTCAGGCACGGTATATTTGGGAATATATGTGTAGTTGTCGGCTTCCGACGAACCAACAACTTCGACTTCGCCGAAGAGTTTGGCTTCTTTGACGGCTTTGTGGGCCCATGTACCGGTGTCGAGATATGCTGCCTTGGTTTTCAACAGGTTGAAGGGGGCCATGCAGAACTGGAGGCTTGCGCCGCCGCCGAGGAAGAGCACGCTGTAGCCTTCGGGCACGTTCAGCAGCTCTTTGACCAGAGCCTGAGCCTCGTCCATAACGGCAACAAATTCTTTGCTGCGGTGGCTCACTTCGAGAAGTGACAGACCTGTCTCGGCAAAGTTAATCACTGCGTCCGCCGTGTTGCGGATGGTGTACTGGCTCAGGATCGAAGGCCCGGCATAAAAATTGTGTTTCTTCATTGGGATTAACGGTATTGAATGGTTAGTCAGGGGCAAATATACAAATTTTTCGGAGTCGCTTGTGTTTGCGGCCAAAAAATATTCATGTTTTTTTCGATGTTCTACAACACAAAAATGACAATTTGCTTGTATTTGAGCCTGATTGGCCCATTTTCGGCCTGTATAAATGGAATATCCGCGCGTTTGCGGGGTGGTTCGCTGTCTTTTTGTGCACTGTGATTGAAGGTGTGCAGAACGCTCCGTAATTATAAAGGTTTCCCCCGAAGCGGTGACTTCGGGGGATGGCAAAAAATAGATGGGAATGTCTGTTAGATGAAATGTGTTTTATAGATAAATCTTTGCGTTTTGTCTTCTTGGCCGCAAAGGTATGAAAAAGTTAACGGTGTTAAAGCGCTTTAACGCTTGTTAACGTTTAAACGTGTATCGCTTTCTGTGCGATCCCGAACAACTCTCTGTCGCCTTTCGAGTCGCCGTATACCGTGATATGATATTTGGAAAGATCTCCGACCGCCTGTCTGAGGCGCCTGACTTTTTCCGCGCCATAGCAATTTTTCGAGGCAAACCGTCCGGTTAATATGCCCCGGCCGTTGACTTCGCCGATGGTGGTTATGATATGGTCGGGGGCAACGGAATGATTTTTAGCCCAGGGGATTATCCATTCGCTCAGGCTGGCCGAGACAATATAGACACTGTCGCCGTCGGCGATATGCCTGTCGAGCGCCGCGACTGTTTCGGGACGCTCTATGCGGGCTATCTCTCGGGCAAATTCCTTTCCGTTTTCCAGCAGCCATCGGTGGGTTCGGCCCGCATACAGGGCGCCGAACAATCTTTCTTTGGCTTTACCGCCGGAAATAAGCCGGCATTTCCATGCCGCCAGATATGGGGCGCAGCGGACAACAGAGCCGACGAAACGGCTTTTCCCGACAGACATGAGTGCGAACCTGACGAACGAGTCGGAGGTAGTCAGTGTGCCGTCGAAGTCAAAGACAACCAGATTTCCGCTCATCGGGCTACAGGTAAATTATGGTGGCAAATGTCAGAAACCATCCGGCGACACAAGCCTGAATGAACCTGTCGTTGAGAAATACGCGGGTAGGACTGCCCGAACGCTCGTCGACAACAGTGAGCTGAATATATCTCAGCAATCCCAGGAGAACGAAAACCGACGTGACATATACATATCCTGAACCGAAACGGGCCGTGACATCGGCTGAAACCGTATACATGACATAACTGACGAGCATTACGGTCGAAACGAGCGTTGTCGCCTGATTTATGAATTCGAGATTATATCTTGTTATATTGTGGCGCATGATTTCGCCGGTTGTGTTGTAAATGACGATATCGTCGCGGCGTTTGCATAGCGAAAGAAACAGCGCCAGCAGAAATGTCATTATTATTATCCAGTGGCTGACATAGACGCCCGTTGCGGCGCCTCCGGCCACGACTCTGAGCACGAAACCTAACGCGACGCAGACAACGTCGATCAATGCGATTCGTTTGAGCTGCAGGCAATAGGCCGAGTTCAGCAAGAGATAAGCAGCCACGACAATAGTGGTCATCGCGGCTCTCGCCGGAGGCAGCGTCAGAAGGACGGCTACCGCCGAAATGCCCAGAACCGCCATTGTAACTATGCAAGCCCGACTTCCGACCTTTCCCGACGCCAGCGGTCTGAGGCGCTTTGCGGGATGACGGCGGTCAGATTCGACATCCATCAGGTCGTTGAGGCAATATATCGCGCTTGAAGCGAGGCAGAACGATATCAGAGCAACGAGCGATTCAGCGAGCAGCGGGAAATTGAACAGGTTCCCGCTGAAAAACAGCGGCAGCAGCACAAAAAGATTCTTGACCCATTCTTTAGGGCGGCATAACTGAATAATCGAGATGAGCGCTGACATATCCGAAGTTCGTTCAATATTGCTGCAAAGGTATAAATTTGTTAACAGACTTGAACGATTTTAACGAACGCTAACTATGGTTGGCCGGCCCCGCAATTCTGACAGCTTTTTACTAATTTTGCGGTCACATCTTGTCGATTTATGGAAAAAGGAATAAAATCGCTGAAATGGCTTTATCCCGTGCTGTTTCTTCTCTTTGTGGCATGGACTGCCGTCGGGGCATTCCCTCTGGTGAACTACGAAGGTGACAGCAATGCCGTTCTTGGCAACCTTACAACCTTGCTTGCCGGCGGAGAGTTCTCGCCGGAATCGTATTATGCCTACGACGACCAGCCGCTGACTTACTGGCTTATTGCGGCCGTCGACAGAATAACGCCTCTCGGGCCGGAAGAGAGTTACTGCCTGATTTGCTGGCTTGCGATGGTGTGGCTCGCGTGGCTGACTGTGAGTATCGTCCACCGTCTCACGGGTCTGTCGCGCTGCGTCATTCTGCTGGCCTGGTGGCTCATGCCCGAGTCGTATGCCTGCGGAATGTATGCCAACTCGGCCGTCGCGGCCACGGCTGTCGCGATGGCCGGAATATGGCTGCTGACTCGTCGGCGCTATGTGTGGGGTGCGACGGTTCTCTGCATCGCCCCTCTGCTGCGCATGGACATTATGTGTATCTATCCGGTTGTTTTCCCTCTCTTCTGCTTCCTCGGCATGAACTGGCGCCGGAGTCTCGGCGTCTCCGCATTGATGGCTGTTGCGGTCGCCGCAGTCGCCACTGTCGGCTTATGGCTCATGGGTGGCAATATTCTCAATAATTTTGGAACTTACACGTTCTGGAACGGTCTGATAGAGCCGGTTGACCGTGTGAAAGCGATTGTCGGATGCTATTCCATTCCGGGCATGCTGATTATTGTGGCCGGTCTCGTCATGCTGTTCCGCCGCAAGGAGTGGCTGCTCGCCGCCGTGTTGCTGCTGCCGGTTGTCACCGAGCATCTTGTCTATATCAAAATGGGGTGTGCCGGCAAGCACTTCCTCTATGCCCTTCCTTTCGCTGCCGGTATAGCTTCTTATGCCGTGGCCGGGATTGTCGAAGGTGTGCGTCGGCGCCGTCCGGCCCAAATGGCCATTGCCGTCGTGTTGTTTCTGTTCGAGACATGCTATGTCGTTGTGCCGGTCTGGAAAACAAACCTTTATGAAGAGCTGTTGCCTCAGGATAAGAAACGTGTGCCTCGCCTCAGGCTTTTTTCATTCCGTATTGCCGGATATGAGGCGGAGGCCGGTATAGGTGGAGGACTGTGGTTCGGAACGGCCGACGAAATCATGCTGATGTCAGGAAACGCTGTTTACCCGTTTGCCATTCATAATCTCAAGGCGCAGTTCAAGGATCAGGAGGACGAAATGCTCCGATTCCTGGAGGGGAAGACCGACTATGTTGCCGTGACGGTCATTTATGAGTCATACAACAGATTCATTATCGCTCTCTATAACAGAGGATGGCGAATCAGCAGCGAAAAAACCGAACTTACGAAAGCGCCGGGAAAATGGCCCGTTAATTATACGATGCAGACAATGGACATGACCGACGGCAAAGGGAATGTGATTACCGTAATGCAATGGGGAACCATAACTCCACACACTCCTGTCGGAGAACCGGTGAAAACCGAGGACAATAAGATTACTGTCTTTCTCAACGGTCTGAGGTCCGACGGCAGACCCGTATATTATATCATGCCGGGATATACAGCCTTTGTCTGGGACAAATATCACGAGAATCTCGAGGCGGAACATCTTCTTATTCCGCGCGCTCCCGCTGTCTGGAAGTTGCCTGACAGTCTATTCAAGAGCCTCGATGACGGCCGCTGAGATGCGCGCTATTATGGCGGCTGCTTCGGCGTCGGTGCCGTCGAAGTCTTTGACGAATACAGCAAGAGAATAGTGGCGTCCGTCGGGAAGAGTGACAAAGGCAACGTCGTTGCTGGCTGTGAGCCGGCCGTTTTCGTCGCGGTAGCCCGAGCCTGTTTTATGCCCGATGGTTATGCCTTCTGTCTCTGAGAGCGCGGCTGAGATCTTGTCGGGGCCCGTCTGGCATTGCAGGAGAGCCGACTTGATGAAGTCCTGATAGCTCTTGCCGACAAGGGTGTCGGTGAACAGCCTGTCGATAAGGATCGCAGCCCCGAGAGGTGACGTGCGGTTGGAGTAGGCCCGCGAATGGTCATCCTGCATCTCGGCTTCGTTAAAGCGAATCTCGAATGAGCCGCGCGGGATGATTCCGGCAATCACAGAGTCGCATGCCGCAGGAGACATGAGGCGGACAAACATCTCGTTGCTGGCGTTGTTGTCGCTCTCGATCAGGGTGTATTCGAGCAGCCGTCTCATCGGAAGACTTATTTCTTCGCCGGTATGGTCTTTCAGCATCGGGCTCCAGGTGTCTGGATCAAGTTCCGAGCGCCGCAGTGTCATCACGGAGTCGAGCGAAGTCCCGTTTTCTTCGAACATCCGACACAAGGCAACGGCCTGATGGAGCTTGAACACGCTCATCATCGGATATATGGCGTCGTTGTTGACAGTCAGAGTGTCGCCGTCGTAAATGAGGGCTATCCCGACGTCGCCTTTTGCGCTGTCGGCAATAGCTGTCAGTTCCTTTTCCAGTCCGGTTTTGTAATCGTGACTGACGGCCTCCCGCTGTCGGCATGCGGTCAGCAGAATGACTGCGACAGCCGTCAGGAGTAGTTTTCGGTTCATTCGTTGTCTGTTTTTTTCTGTTCGGGTTCTGAATTTCCCCAACGCTCGTTCTGAAGCTGGGCCATACGGAATTCCGAGGCGTTTGAGCCGGGCGTCCAGAAGCGGTGAAAGCCAAGCTCTTTGGGCATGAACTGCTGCTTGACGAAGTTTCCCTCGTAGGCGTGGGCATATTTGTAGTCGGCTCCGTAGCCAAGCTCCTTCATGAGTTTCGTCGGGGCGTTGCGGAGATGAAGCGGCACGGGAAGATTTCCCGTTTCTCTGACAAGAGCGAGAGCCGTATCGACAGCCATATAGGCCGAGTTGCTTTTGGGCGATGTCGCCAGATAGATTGTCGCTTCGGCAAGAGGAATGCGTCCTTCGGGCCAGCCTATTTTCCGGAGGGTGTCGAAAGCGGCGTTGGCCACAACGAGGGCCTGAGGGTTGGCAAGTCCGATGTCTTCCGATGCACTGATGACGAGGCGACGGCAGATGAATTCAGGATCTTCGCCCCCTTCAATCATGCGGGCGAGCCAGTAGATGGCGGCATCGGGGTCGCTCCCTCGGATACTTTTTATGAAGGCAGAGATTATGTCGTAGTGGATTTCGCCGTTTTTGTCGTAGGCGGCGGGGTTGGTCTGAAGCCGCTCGGTGACAGTGGCGTCGTCGATTACTATCGGCTTGTCGGCAGGCGTAGAGCTGTCGAGCAGGTCTATGATGTTGAGAAGCTTGCGGCCGTCGCCGCCGGCAAAGCGGAACAATGCCTCGGTCGATACAATCTCGACCCTGCGGCTGCTGAGGATTTTGTCTTTTGTCAGCGCACGGTCGAGCAACTGGCGCAGCTCGTCGTTATCAAGCGGGTTGAGGGTATAGACCTGAGCCCTTGACAGCAGCGGACGGATGACTTCGAACGACGGATTCTCGGTTGTGGCTCCGATGAGTGTCACCGTGCCGTTTTCAACTGCGCCGAGCAGACTGTCCTGCTGGCTCTTGTTGAAGCGGTGGATTTCGTCGATAAACAGAATGGGGCGCCCTTTGGTGAAGATGCTTTCGGCATCTGCTTTGCAGCGGTCGATGACGTCGCGCACGTCTTTCACGCCGGCCGATACGGCGCTCAGAGTGTAGAACGGTGCTTCGAGAGTGTTGGCGATGATGCGCGCCAGTGTGGTTTTGCCGACACCCGGAGGTCCCCATAGTATGAACGAGGCGATCTGACCTGTCGAGATCATGCGCCTGACGATACCTTCGGGTCCGGTTATATGGGTCTGGCCGATATAGTCGTCGAGAGTGGTCGGTCGGAGGCGCTCGGCCAATGGCTGGTTCATAGGCTGATAATTCTGTTAGATGCCTTGTAAGATTTATAACGCGCCCCCCGCGTCAGTAACGCAGGAGGCGCGTCGAATGCTTGTCCGCGGTCGCGGAGGTTATTTCTTCAGGAATTCGGCAAGACCGGGGGTGTCGGGAGCTATTTTGTAGAGCTCTTCATACCAGCGGCGTGCTTCATCTTTCTGACCTTTGATCGTGTAGAACTGGGCGAGGTTGCCGAATGCGCTCTTGTAGACATCGGGGTTCTTCGTGCGGTTCTCGGGATCGGCGAGGTCGTAATATTTGATCATCTCAAGATAGGTGTCGACGATTTCCTGAGTCGGCTCCTGTCCGTCGCGAAGCTGAAGCAGAACGGCGCGGTTGCGGTAGAGCGGGCCTTTCGAGCTGTCGGCGGCTGTTTCGAGAGCGAGGTCGATATTGGCGATACCCTTCTTGGCGGCCTCAGTGCGCTCTGCCGACCCTTCGGGAAGGCTGAGGGCGAGGTTGCGGTAGCGGTTGGCCAGAGTGAAGAGATCCTGAAGCTTATAGTCGCCGAGGTCAACGAACTTCTGCTGGTATTCGGCGGCTTTGGCATACTGCTGGGCATCGTTGTAGACCGACGAGATTTCGGCCAGCATGCCTTTGTTCTTCTCGGGGTTGGCGTTGTAGCCCTGCTCGTAGATGGCGACAGCTTCGGCATAGTTGCCGTTGGCGGCAAGGGCGTCGGCATAGGTGCTGTAGTCGTTCGAGGTGAGTGTCACGTCTTTGGCGTCGAAAAGCTTCTTGCCGTATTCAGCGGCTTCGGCGTTGTTGCCCAGAGCTTTGTCGTTGACCATCACCATACGGTACATATAATGGTTCGAAGGATCTTTGGCAAGGATGTTCTTGGCTATGGCGAGCGACTCGTCGTTCTTGTTGTCGAAGTAGAGCAGCTGGCAGAGGCGCTGTTCGTCCTGCTGGAAGTGGTTGGGGTTGCTCATATACTTCTTGTAGGCGGCAGCCGCTTTTGAGAAAAGCTCGGCGTCGTAGTATTTTTCGGCGAGCTCGCGCTGTGCAAGAGCCGAATTGGGGGCTTTCTGGCTCAGGGTCTCGAGCATGCGTATGGCATACTGCTTGTTATTGCTGTCGGTTGTGTTGTTATAGAGGTTGGCGTATTTCACGTAGGCCCAGGGGTTCACGCGGCCTGTCTCTTCGCCGAACTGCATGGCCTGCTCATAGTAAGAGGCTGCCTGACCGATATTGCCTTTGGCGCTCTCCATGTCGCCCTGAAGCACGTAGGGGGCCGTTGCCATGTTTTTCGAGTCTTTGAGCGACTTGGCGATGTTCTTGTCGATCTGCTTGGCGTAGGCCACGGGGTCGACGTTGAAGTAGGCGCGGGCGATGGCTGCGCTGACCTCGGGGTCTTTCTTGTCCATCTTCAGCGCATCGTCGAAATATCCTTCGGCGGCTTTCTTGTCGCCGCTCTTAAGGGCGATTTCGCCGAGGCCCACGTAGTTGTAACCTACCTTGGGGTCAGCTGCGATACCTTTCTCAAAGAAAGACTTGGCGGCAGCGGGATTGTTCTCGCGCATCTCGATTGCGCCGAGATAGTAGTACGACACACCTTTGTTGGTCGAGGGGTCGCTGAGGGTTTTCTCGAGAATGATTTTTGCCTGTTCGAAACGGTCGGCGTTGTAGTAGTCGACGCCGTCCTGATAGCCGCCCTGGGCGCTCGCTGCGATGGCGAAGCCTCCGAGGATGACCGAGAGAAGGGGTTTGAAGATTTTCATATGGACTGGTTTATTGTTTCTGTTCTTTATAACGTTAGACAGTCGAAGTTATTGCGGGTTTAATTGACATTGACCATACGCGGGCGCACGGTGGCAGGCAGAATGCCGGTCATCTGTATCAGCTTCTGGCCCTGGAAGCCGGTGACAAAGCTGTAGAAGCCGTGGCCGAGGCTCCCGCCGGGAGCGGTCGTTATCATGTAGATCGAGCGGTAGAGCGGATAGCTGCCGTCGAAGATATATGCCTGATAGGGTTTGTAGGCTTTAAGGGCGTCGTCGTTGCGCACGGCTATGACTTTAACGGCCTCGTTGAAGTCGCGCGCTGTGGTGTCGTTCTGCTCAAGGCTTGCGGCAAGCTCTTTGGTGTCGAGCTCGCGTCCCTTGAGGTCGGCCGAAATCCAGCTGACTCCGATAACGCCGAGGGCGTCGCGGTTTTCCGACACGACCTTGAACACGTCGCGGGCCGTTTTCTGGGCGTAGACGTTAGGCCCGAACTGCGCGCCGCGGAGCAGTGAGTCGCGCATGTATTTCACTGTCGAGGAATTCTGGTGCTCGAAGATGACGTCGATCTTTCCCATCTTCGACGGGCCGAGCTGATCCCAGCGCGTTATCTTGCCGGTCAGAATGTCGACAAGCTCGCGGCGTGTCAGCGGCTCGTCCATATCGTTCTGTGGGTTCGAGATAAGGGCTATGGCGTCGACGGCTATCTTGCTTTCCTTGACGTTCTTCTTATGGTCTTTGAGATATTTTTTCTCTTTGTCGGTCAGCTGGCGGGTGACGACGATGGTGTTGACACGCCCCATGTTAAGCAGAGAGTCGATGCATGCCTGCTCGTCGAGATAGGCGGGCATTATGCTTGCGTTCGGATAGATATATTCGAACACCTCGACCTCCTGCTGCATTATGTTCTCGAAACTCTGGTCGCAGGCAACGCGGGCCAGACCGCTGGTCGATGTCGACTGGCTCTTCTTGTCACACGAGACTGTGGCAACCGCCATAATGACTGCCAGAGAGAGGGCTGCGGCAAAACGGATTGTCTTGTTTTTTTTCATCGTGATGCGAAAAGAATGTCGGGCTTTATTCGTTCTTGTTGTCGTCGGGATAGTCGATGCCGGTAAACTGGCGGTATCCGCGCCATAGGCCGTAAGCTACAAGGAGCGATCCTATAGCCCATCTGACCCAGCTCCATGACGAACCCCAGCCGAAGAAATTTATGAAGAATAGGACGCCCATTCCGATATAGACGATGATCATGATGATGCCGAAGATGTTGCGCATCACCATCGGGGTTCCCGTGTTGCGGTTTTCGTTGCTCATAATGCTGAAAAGTCAATTAAAATTGCCGAAAAATAGTTGAAAAAGGTCACATAGCCTCGGCGGGCACGGTAACCCTCTTTATTATCTCAACGCGTTTCGGCCTTTAAAGTTCGCAACGCCAAAGATAGCGAGAATTCCACTATAATTTGACATAAGTGTTAAATCTTTAAACAGAATTAACACTACCGGGCTGCCTGAGCAGGCATGAGCACGAATGGCATCGGTTTCTTCAGTCTCAGGTTCGAGTCGGCTTCTACATGGCGCAGTGCGTCGAGGGCTGCCTGAGCCGAGTTTGCCGTCGAGGCGACGACATAGTAGAGCGGTTCGCGGGTCTGGACTATGAACGGCGTCTGATAGCCTATTGTCGAGAGCCGGTCGCGCATGCGCCGGGCGTTGAAAATCTGTTTGAAGCTCGCCACTACAACATTATAGCGCTGCATGAGCGACGGATCGGCCTCAGGCTCACGGGTGAAGCTGACAAATTCCACGGTAAGCGGCAATGAGTCGTCGCCGAGCTTGATGACGCGCTTGCGGGCCATCTCGCGGTAGTGATCGTAGATTGTCGGGTCGACGCTGTTTGAATCGCGTGTCGCCACGGCCGATTCATAGACTTTCTTGTAGACAGCCTGATTGGCTTTGCATCCGGCCAGCAGCAGGGCTGCCGCGGCTATGAAAAACAGTTTTCTCATTTTCAGTTTATTGTTAGTGAAGCTCGAAGACTTCGAGATTCCGGGGAATCTCGTCGATATCGAGTTTCACGAGTGTTCTGACTTTCTGCCATCCGAAAGGGCCGGCCGCTCCGGGATTGATGTGGAGCAGGCCGAGCGCCTTGTCGTTGACCACGCGCAGAATGTGGCTGTGGCCGGCTACCATCAGCGTTATTCTGTTCTCGATGAGCGAGCGCCTCACTCCGGGGCTGTAGTGCCCCGGATAGCCTCCTATGTGGCCGAGCCACACTCTCATGCCCTCGCAGTCGAAGATTTCACGCTCGGGAACACGGCTTCGCATATATGTGTTGTCGATGTTGCCGCTGACGGCTCTGACCGGCGCTATCTCGGCGAGGCGCTCGATGATGGTGTAGTCGCCGATGTCGCCGGCGTGCCAGATTTCCCGGCAGTCGGCGAAGTATCGGGCATAGCGGTCGTCCCAATAGGAGTGGGTGTCGCTCAGGATTCCTATTTTTTTCAATTTTCGAGTATCAGTATCTGGCGCGGAGAGAATGTCATTTCGGGACAGATGGTTACGGTTTCACCCGTCAGCATGTCGCGGCGCTGCGATCCGTAGGGCAGGATCTCGAGAGTGCGTTCCATCGTTGTTGTGACGGGAGAGTCGTTGCCGTTGAGAATAACCGTCACCTCATTGTCGCCGCTGCGGCGCTGATATACATACAAACCGTTTTCGGGCATGAAATGTTTCAGAGAGCCGCGGGCTATGGCCTCGTTGCCGCGTCGCCACTGAAGGAGTTTCTGAATGAAGTCGAAGGCTTCGTTCTGCTTGTCGGTGCGCCCTGCGGCTGTGAAGGCATCGGTTTTGTCGCCCGGGAATCCGCCCGGCATATCGCGGCGCACGTTGCCGTCGCCACCGGCGGCGCGCGTGCCGTTCATAAGAATCTCAGTGCCGTAGTAGATCTGCGGAATTCCGCGGCTCGTCAGAAGGAATGTGACGGCCTGTTTCCACCAACCCAGGTCGTCGGGCTCTTCGAGCAGGAACCGGTCGGTGTCGTGGTTGTCGAGGAATGTCAGTATGTGGGTCGGGTCGGGGAAAAGATAGTCGAGGGCAAGATGGTCGTAGATTGTGTTGAGGCCTTCGAGGCGGTCGGTCTGTCCTTTGAAGGCATCGCGGGCCTTTATGCTGAGCACGAAGTCCATGACAGTCGGCAGGCGCGGATCACCGTTGGGATTCACCTTTGAACCGCGCTGCCAGTAGGCTTCGCCACCCTCGTTGGCATACCAGCATTCGCCGACGATATTGAAGCCGGGATATTCAGCCATTACGTCGTCGATCCAGCTTGCCATGGCCCGTTCGTCGGCATAGGGATAGGTGTCCATGCGGATTCCGTCAATGCCGCTGTCTTCGATCCACCATATCGAGTTCTGCGAGAGGTATCTGCGGAGGTGGGGATTGCGCTGGTTGAGGTCGGGCATTGCCGTGACGAACCATCCGTCGACGGTGCGTTTCTTGTCGTAGTCGCTGACGTATGGGTCGTGGAGTGTCGACAGACGGAAGTTTGTGGTCACTGCCGAATCGGGGAAGTTATACCAGTCGCGCGAGGGCATATCTTTCATCCAGGGATGGTTCGAGCCGGAATGGTTGAAAATCATATCCATGACCACTTTTATGCCGCGGTCGTGGGCTTTGCCGACGAACTCGCGCCACTGTCCGTTGGTGCCGAAGCGAGGGTCGATGCGGTAGTAGTCGGTTGTGGCGTAGCCGTGGTAAGATCCGCCGGGCATGTCGTTTTCGAGCACGGGGTTGACCCATATCGCCGTAACGCCGAGACTGTCGATATATCCGAGATGTTGCTCCATGCCGGTTATATTGCCGCCGTGGCGCGCGTTGAGGTCAGCCCTGTCGACCGGAACGGCATATTCGAGCCCGCGCGAGGCTTCGGCATCGGTTGTAGCGCCGGCGCGTGCGAATCTGTCGGGCATAATGAGGTAGAGCACATCGGAGGCGTCGAATCCCTGGGCCTTGACGGCTTTCGACCGTTCTTTGAGTTCGTAGCGCAAGGCGGCTTTCTTCTTGCCCTCGCTGAATGTGAAATCAAGAACGCCCGGCTTGGCGTCGTCGCTGACGGTCAGATAAAGAAGCAGATAGTTGGGCGAGTCGAGCTTGACACTTTCGATGAGACTGACTCCT
>DBGBEM010000179.1:0-3439 GCA_048477235.1 Muribaculaceae bacterium
GTTTTCTCAAAATGGTCGACTTCGAAATTGTCGATCAGAACATCCGGAAGGATGGCGCGTAAAAGTTGGGTCGGTTTCATCCTGCAAAGATAGCACTCTACTCCGAGACAACGTCTGCCCACCGGGAAAATCCGCTGACCCAAAGATAGCACTCTACTCCGAGACAACGTCTGCCCACCGGGAAAATCCGCTGACCCGGTTTAACTCTGTGAGCGCAATTACAGTCAAATAAAAGAAAAAAGCAGTTATCCAAATTTGATAACTGCTTGATTTTCAGTGTTTTATTGGTGATCCGCGTGGGGCTCGAACCCACGACCCCAACATTAAAAGTGTTGTGCTCTACCAGCTGAGCTAGCGAATCGTTTCAAAAGCGATGCAAAGGTACGGAGTTTTTTTGAATTTGCAAATTTTTTTGGATGTTTTTTGCAGGGAAATTTTGGCAGATGTTTTATTTGGCTGGGGGTCAGAGCAGTATCATGGCGTCGCCGTAGCTGAGGAAGCGGTAGGGGCGGGCGAGGGCGTAGTCGTAGAGGCGGCTCCAGCTGTCGTGGCGGTCGAGGAAGGCGCTGACCAGAAGCAGCAGGGTCGACCGGGGCTGGTGGAAGTTGGTTATTATTCCGTCGACTATGCGGTAGCGGTAGCCGGGGGCTATCATGAGGCGGGTGTCGGCGATGAGGTGTTGAGCGGGGCCGAGGTGGTCGAGCAGGGCCTGCATCGATTGGGCGACGCTTATCTCGGGGGCTTCGCTGCTGTAGGCTTCCCACTGCGGGAGCTGGCCCTGAAAGCGGCCCTGCGAGGCCATGCGGCCTATGTGGTAGAGGCTTTCGAGGGTTCTGACGGAGGTTGTCCCGACGGCTATGACGGGGCGTTCGCGGTGGGCGAGTTCTTCGATGAGGCTGCGGCTGACGCGGATGAATTCGCTGTGCATGGGGTGGTCGCCTATGGTGTCGGTTTTGACGGGCTGGAATGTTCCGGCGCCGACGTGGAGTGTGACTTCGCGGCGCTGTATGCCGCGGGCGTCGATGGCGTCGAGCAGGGCGGGGGTGAAGTGGAGTCCGGCTGTGGGGGCGGCTACCGAGCCGTCGATATGGCCGAATACGGTCTGATAGTCGGTTGTGTCGGTCGTTTCGGGCGGGCGGTTGAGGTAGGGGGGTATTGGGATTTCGCCGGCGAGGCTGATTATTTCGGCGAAGGTGATCTGTGGGTTGTCCCAGCTGAATTCGACTATCGAGGCGTTGCCGCGGCGCTCGGTGCGTCGGGCGGTGAGGGTTGTCGGGGGCAGCGGCAGCTGAAGTTCTGTCTCGTCTTTCCAGCGTTTCGAGTTGCCGACGAAACAGGCCCATCTGACGGGGCCGTGCGAGGCGAAGTTTTCGGCGTAGTCGGCGGGCTGTTCGGGCTCGAGGATGAATATCTCGACGGGGGCTCCGGTGAGGTTTTTGCGGAAGCGCAGGCGGGCGTTTATGACGCGGGTGTTGTTATAGACGAGCATGGCGTCGGCGGGCAGCAGGCCGGGGAGGTCGCAGAAGCGCATTGTCGCGGGCTCGTCGCCGCGGCGTGCGACCAGCAGCAGGCATTTGTCGCGGTCGGCCAGCGGGTGGCTGGCTATGCGGTTGTCGGGGAGGGGATAGTCGAAGTCGTCGATGCGGATATCGCGTATGTCTCTGAGGGTCTGATCCATTGAGCGGGGGTTATTTTCGCCAGAAGCCTTTTGTGAAGAGTATGAGTACGGTGAAGATTTCCAGTCGGCCTGTCAGCATGATGAGGCTGAGCACCCATTGTCCGAAGGGGGGCACGAGGTCCCAGCCTCCGCCGTAGCCTGTGACGCCGGCGCCGAAGCCTGTGTTGCCGACGCATGAGAAGACGGCGAAGTAGCTGTCGACCAGGGGGAGGCCGCAGGCTGTCAGTACTGTGCCGCCCACTGCGATGATGAGCACGTAGAGGCAGAGGAAGGCCACGACTTTCTGCACTACGGAGTTCGACATCACTTTGCCGTTGATTCTGACAGAGGTGACGGAGTTGGGGTGGACGCAGCGGTATATTTCGTTGCGCAGGTTCTTGATCAGGAAGAGGAAGCGGTCGATTTTCGCGCCTCCGGCGGTTGAGCCGGCGCATGAGCCGAAGAACATCATCAGGAACATCATCGAGAGCACGAATGTGCCCCAGCGCTCGAAGTTGAAGACCGACATTCCGGTCGACGACATGCACGACATTATCTGGAACAGCGGGTCGATGGTGACGGATTTGACGCCCGTGTATTCTCCTTCGGCTATTATGCACACAACGAAGAGCAGGTAGTAGAAGCCGATCATTTTTATGAATGTCAGGAACACGTCGTTTCGGAGCAGGGCGTCGAACCGGCCTCGGGTGGCCATGAATATGAGGGTGAAGTTGATGCTGCCGAGGAACATGAACACTGTTATGACGATGTCGACGTAGGTCGAGTTCCAGGCGGCTATGCTGTCGTCGCGGGTCGAGAAGCCTCCGGTCGACACTGTCGAGAATGCCTGGCACACGGCGTCGAAGAGGTCCATAGGGCCGGCCCACAGCAGCGCTATCAGCACTATTGTCAGCATCAGGTAGACGCCCCAGAGGTCTTTGGCGGTCTGCGATATGCGCGGACGTATTTTGTCGTGGGTTATTCCCGTCACTTCGGCGTTGAAGAGCTGTATGCCTCCCGAGTGGTTGAGCATCGGGAGCACGGCGAGGGTGAACAGTATTATCCCCATTCCGCCTATCCAGTTCATTTCGCTGCGCCAGAGCAGTATGCCGTGGCTGAGCCCTTCGACCGATTCGATGACGCTCGCGCCTGTTGTTGTGAATCCCGACATTGCCTCGAAGAAGGCTTCGCTGACGGTCAGGGGATTGTCGATGAGCAGGAAGGGAATCATTCCGAAGGTCGAGAACGCTACCCAGACCATGGCTGTCAGCAGAAAGCCCTCGCGGGTGCCCATCTCGAGGCTGCGCGGCCTTATGCCGAAGGCCATCAGCGGCCCTATGGTCAGGCAGCCTGCCGCGGGCCAGAGAAACGCTCTGACGTCGGGTTCGTTCCAGGCGAGGGCTGTCAGCAGCGGGGCGAGCATGAAGATTCCCTCGATGATGACGAGCCATCCGATGAACCGGGCTACGATGGCGAAGTTTATGTTTCGCAGACGTGTCAGCATTTGTGTCGGCTGTTCAGCTGAAAAGACGTTCGACTTTGTGGAGCGAGCCGTCGAGGCAGAAGACGACGACGCGGTCGCCGGCGCAGATTGTTGTCGAGCCGTCGACGAGCATTCCGCGGCCGTCGCGCACGAGTCCGGCTATTGTCAGGTCGCGGCTCAGATGGAGGTCGCGCACGGGGGCGCGGGTTATCTTCGAGCGCGGCTTCGCTTCGATTTCCGACACTTCGGCGTCGGCCAGGGCGAGGCAGCGCGAGTCGTTGGCGTCGCTGTCGAGAAGA
>DBGBEM010000180.1:0-1933 GCA_048477235.1 Muribaculaceae bacterium
GAAGTACAGCGTGGACTTCAGGAACACGACCGGATAACCGGCCAGAACGCCCTTGCCGACGCAGTTGCGCAGGCCCTTTTCAACGGACGGGATGAAGTTCTTCGGCACGCAGCCGCCGACCGTCTCGTCCGCGAAGATCATCTCTTCGGACTCGGACTGCGGCTCGAAGCGGATGTAAACATCGCCGAACTGGCCGTGACCGCCGGACTGCTTCTTGTGACGGCCGTGGATCTCGACCTTCTTCTTGATCGTCTCGCGGTACGCGATCTTGGCGGGCTTGAGAACAGCCTCGACCTTATACTTGCTCTGGAGCTTTGCCATGAGGACGGACAGCTGCATATCGCCGACGCCCGCAATGATGAGTTCCTTCGTCTCGGGATCGTTGCCGTAGGTGAAGGACTCGTCCTCTTCTTTCAGCTTGACAAGGCCGTTGGCGATCTTGTCTTCGGTGCCCTTGACCTTGGCGTAGACAGCCATCTTGTACATCGGCTCGTCGTAGGTCATGCCCTTGATGCGAACGGTCTTGCCCGGCAGGCCGAGGGTGTCGCCGGTCTTGACGGAGGCAAGCTTCGTGAAGACGCCGATGTCGCCGCAGCAGACCTTGGAAGTCTTGGTGTTGTCCTTGCCCTTCGGGAAGAACATATTGCCGAGCTTTTCAGAATCGCCGGTGCGGACGTTGGTGACGGTGAGGGTGTCCTCCATGTCGCCGGAGATGACCTTGAAGTAGGAGTTCTTGCCGTACTGGTCAGCCAGCGTGTTGAAAACGAACGCCATCGGGCTGCCGTTCGGGTCGAGCTTGAACTCGGACTCGCCGCCCTCGTCGTCGACCTTGGTCATGGGCTTGCCCTCGAGGGGGTTCGGCGCATACTTGACGATGTTGGCCATCAGGTTGGTGGTGCCGAGGCCGGTGTAGGCGCAGCCGCAGAAAACGGGGGTCACGCTGCGGTCCCGGATACCGGCCTTGATGCCGGTCTGAAGCTCTTCGGCGGTAAACGGCTCTTCCATGAAGAACTTCTCCATGAGGGCCTCGTCAGTCTCCGCGACCTGCTCGTTGAGCTCGGCCATGTATTCTTCGATCCTGTCGTTGGCGTCTGCGGGCAGAGCGATCTCCTTGCCGTTTGCGTCATAGGCCTTCTTCTCGATCAGGTCGACCAGGCCGACAGCCGTTTCGCCCTGCATGATGGGGAAGGTGAACGGAATGACGGAAGCGCCGAACATTTCGCGCAGGGAATCGAGAACGTTGAAGAAGTTGGCGTGCTCCTCGTCGAGCTTGGAGACGTAGAACATGGCGGGAAGACCGGCCTTGGCGAGATACTTCCAGCCCTTTTCGGTGCCGACGCCGATGCCGCTCTTGGCGGTCAGGCAGATGAGACCCGCGTCAACCACGCGCAGGGACTGCACGATCTGACCGGCAAAGTCAAAATAGCCCGGATTGTCGATCACGTTGAGCTTGCACTTGTTATATTCAACGGGAATGACGGAAGAAGAAATGGAATACTGTCTCTTCTTCTCTTCGTCGTCAAAGTCAGAAACAGTGGTGCCATCGGCGCGCTTGCCCAGACGGGTGATCGCCTTGGTGGTGAACAGCATACTCTCGCACAGAGCGGATTTGCCGTCGCCGCCGTGGCCAAGCAGGCAGATGTTGCGAATGTCATTGGCAGTATAGCCCATAGTAAAAATTACTCCTTTCTCCAGACAGGGCGCAAGACGGCGCGCTCCGTCCCTCGGCAGTTCTCATTTCGCCGACTCTTAAATTCCATTATATACGAATCCTCATAGGATTGCAATTAGAATCTTGTCAAATCCCATGAAAATCTGCGATTTTTCACGCGCGGCTATGCGCGGCCCGCCAAAAGTCCGGCCAGAAGCCCCGGAAGGAGCCACAAAGCCGTGTACAAAAACAGGTTCCAGCACGACGCGGCGAGGTCTGCGC
>DBGBEM010000181.1:0-12153 GCA_048477235.1 Muribaculaceae bacterium
AGAGTCGACAGCGCTGCGCGACGTGCTGAAAGACTTCCGCGAGGTTATCGTCATGCTCATCCGCAACGTCATAGTTCCGCTTCTGCCGCTCTATATCTTCGGAATCTTCTCCGACCTGACGCGCAGCGGCCAGGTTGTGGCGATAGTGACAACCTTCATCAAGGTTATCGGCATAATTTTCGCCATGCACATTGTTCTGCTCGTGGTTCAGTATCTCATCGGAGCCGCCATCGACCGCAAGAGCCCGTTCAAATGCCTGAAACTGATGCTTCCGGCCTACTTCACGGCTCTCGGAACAGCTTCGTCGGCAGCGACAATCCCCGTCACACTGCGTCAGACCAAGGAGATGGGGGTCGACCCGGCCGTGGCCGATTTCACAATACCGCTCTGCGCCACAATCCACATGTCGGGGAGCGCGCTGAAGCTCGTCGCCTGCGCCCTCGCGCTGATGATTCTTCAGGGCCACACCTACGACCTCGGCATGTTCGCCGGCTTCATCGCCATGCTCGGCATCACGATAATAGCAGCCCCGGGAGTTCCCGGAGGCGCGGTTATGGCGGCTCTGGGACTGTTCACCTCAATGCTCGGCTTCTCCGAGGCCGACAACGCCCTGCTGATAGCCCTCTACATAGCCATGGACAGCTTCGGCACAGCCTGCAACGTCACCGGCGACGGCGCCCTGTCGCTGATCGTAGACCGCGTGTTCGGCCACCGCAGCAACTCCTGACCTCCCGATGAAGCATATCATCTGGATCGACTACGCAAAAAGCATAGCGATTTTCCTTGTCGTTCTGCTCCACACACATTGCTCCGAGGCCCTCGCGCAGGTCATAAACAGCTTTATCATCCCGTTGTTCTTCATGATGTCGGGCTATCTGTTCAGCTACCGGCGCAACCCCGCCTACGGGCCGTTTATCTACAAGCGGTTCCGCCAGCTCGTGGTTCCTTATCTGTGGATAGGCGCGCTGGGCTATCTGGCATGGCTGCTCGTGCTGCGCCATTACGGGGGCGACGCCGGCAGCGACCGGTCGTGGTATGAGCCTCTTATAGGAATCGCGGGCGGTTTCGCCGAGCTGATGACCACCGACATCCCGCTTTGGTTTCTGCTGAGCCTGTTTGTCGTAGAGACCGTGTCTTACCCTCTCAACCGAAAGACCGGCAACCCCCTGCTGACAGGTTCCGCAGCCTTAGCGCTCAGTTTTCTGCTTTACGCCACGGTTCCGCAGCTCCAGAGCCGGCTTCCTTTTCTTCTGGGAACTGCCCTGTCGGGCATATTCTTTTATTCGGTCGGACAGTTCCTCAGCCTGCGCCGGTTCGACGGGCAGCGGCTGTTCAGCCTGCCGGCGGCTCTTGTCGCGCTGCCGGTATTCACGGCCGGCATATATTTCAACCGGCCGGTCGCATACTATGTCTGCGACTACGGCAACTACGGACTGTTTCTGCTGTCGTCGTTCGCGGGCAGCTACCTCGTTTTCTGCCTGTCATATCTGCTCGGGCGGCTCGGCGAGAGCCCGGCGGTGAAATTCATCTCGCGCATGACACTCATCGTCTGCGGGCTTCATATCCTGATGTTCTCCCTCATAAAGGGGATTGCCCTCTACTGCTTCCGCATTCAGCCCGAAGTCCTGACCGCCAACATTCCCAACGGCATCCTTTTCGCCCTCGCCTCCTTCATCCTCTCGCTCGTCTGCGCCCGCATAATCAGCCGCCACTTCCGCTTCCTCATCGACAGATAAGCCGCGGGGTGTTGCAGAACCCCGGTTTCGTATGATTTCCGTCAGGCTTTTGAGGGGGGTGCAGAACTGGCTAAGCGTAGGGATGCTCCATGGAGCATCCAGCCAATGGAGTTATAAGCAGTCGCCGTGACGGCTGCACCACGGTGCAGCCCTACATGAAAATGCACAAATACTTACTGTTTTATCTATAAAATTCTTCCGGGCAAATTATCCTGTCCGGGCGTTTCTGACGCTGATTTCATCTTCGCTACAATAGGCGGTTCCGCGACATCCCCGGCTACTTTTTGTCGGCAATATCGGTTCGGATTTATCAATGGGTTTTACTCCTTCATAAGCCTTTATCTATCGGATTATCTATTTGGGAAAGGGGGCGCGGACGCCGAGTCAGTGTTTTGTCAGTAGCTGTTCTTGAGAAAAAACAGAATAAAAGCAACAAATTTGCACTGCCAACATTTTTAAACAGTTTCTATTCTTTTTGTTTATATTTTTCAAATTTTATCCATTATGAGAAACATTACTCTACTGTGGCTGACGCTGCTGGCAACCGGAGGCTATCCGGCAACAGCCATGTCGCAGAGTTGCGAACCATCAGGACAGATCAGTGAACCGACACTGTATCCCGCGCGTGTGACCGACGTGCCGCGCGAATTCCGGCGTCCGGCCCCGTTTGCCCGCTTCCGAACGTTCCACCGCCGCGCGATGTTCCACGCGCCTATGAAGGCTCCGACAGCGGCCGAGCAGGCAATGTTCGCCGAGGCAGCCTCGAAAGCCCGCGGACTGATGTCGAGAAATCCGGCCTGGAATATCGACGAGGGCACGACGGCGTTCGGAATCTACGAGGTTCCTCTGTCGGGAAAACCGGACTCGTTCACCCTTCTGAAAGACCTCAACAGCCTGAAGTGGACGTTCATGTATTCGAGCGGTTGTGTCTACACCCCCGACGGATTCTACCTTCAGCTGACCGACTACGATAAAGGGCAGATCAACGGCAAGAACTGCTATCTGCTCGACCCCGAGACGTTCGAGATTACCCGCGAATGGTATATAAACTCCGACAACGAATGGATCAAAGCGGGCGCCTACGACCCGACGAGCGGCATTGTCTACGCCAACTTCACCCACGCCGAAGTAAACAACAACTATGCCTATTACGGCACCTTCGACGTCACGACGGGCCAGTCTACATCTATAAAGCGCGTTCCTTTCGACGACGACCTCTATAACATCTACGAGATGGCGATCACCTCCGACGGCCAGCTCTACGGACTGATGTCGAGCCGCGACGAAAAGGATATGGGCGTCAGGTATCTCTACAAGATCGACAAGAACACTGGCGACGTCTCGAAGGTGGCCAAGACAGGCCTGCCGACGAATCTGTTCGAGACCTCGGCGGTCATCGACCCTACCGACATCTATATGTATGTCAGCTCGGGCGGCTCGGACTACAACACCACCTGCGCCCTCTACAGCGTCAGACTGAGCGACGGAACCGCCACAAAGCTCTACGACTACCCCGACAACGAGGGCTTCAAGAGCATCTTCATTCCGACAAAGCCCGACAACGGCGCCCCGCGGAGCGTGACGGACCTCAAGGCCGGGTTCACCGACGACGCCCTGAGCGGCAGTGTCTCGTTCAGAATGCCGTCGTTCTCTGTCGGCGGGTTCGCCCTCAGCGGAAACATCGACTATTCGCTGACCGTCAACGGCGGAACGCCGCAGACAGGCAAAGCCACGGCCGGGCAGACTGTCAGTGTGCCCGTCACCGTAGCCGCCGGCGGCAACTACACCATAGCCGTGCGCGCCTCGAACACCAAGGGCTACAGTCAGGCGACTACCATCAAGACCTACATAGGCCGCGATATTCCGGCGCTGATTAAGAACGTCAGAATCAGATATGAGAACGGCGAATTCGTTGTCGACTGGGACGCCCCGACGTCGCTCAACGGCGGCTTCTTCGAGCCTTCGAAACTGCGCTACAAGGTTCTTCTCTACGCATACGACGTCCAGCAGGCCTCTCAGGCCGAAACAACCTTCCGCTACAAGCTTGACACCCCGGCCGACTACTTCCTCGACACCTGGTTCACCATCGTTCCGCTCTACGACGGCAAGGAATTCTCCGGCACGTCGTCGCCCCACAAAGTCATCGGCAACATGGCCCTTCCGTATGCCAGCGACTTCGCCGCCAACGCAACCGGCTACAGGTTCATCAACGCCAACGGCGACCACCGCGCGTGGGTGCGCGAATGGCGCTACGACGGCTATCTCAAGCTCGAAGGCAACACCTACGAGCCGCACGACGACTGGATGATAGCTCCGCCGGCAAACATGGAGGCCGGCAAAGCCTACCGCCTCGAGCTCAACATACGCGCCCACATGCCCGATTTCCCCGAGAGATTCTCTATCTGGGCCGGCAACGACTCGACAGTCGAAGCCATGACCCATCTTCTCCAACCCGAGAAGCTTCTCTACGAGCAGGAGCGCGACCACGTCGAGCATGTCTACTTCGCTCCGAAGCAGAGCGGCAAGTATCATTTCGCGGTTCACGCCACTACCGAAGCCAACTACGGCACGCTCTATATCGACCAGGTGCGCATCGGCGCTCCCGTGTCGGCCCGGCTCGCCGCCGAGATGACCGACTTCGAGCTTAAGCGCTCCGAGGCCGGCGACCTCAAGGCCATCCTCTCGTTCACCGCCCCGAAGACCGACCTCGGCGGCAACCCCGTCAGCTCTATCGACAAGATCGAGATTCAGCGCGACGGAACCGTCATCGCCGAGATTCCCGCCATCCCCGGCCAGAAGCTGACCTACGAAGACACGACTGTTCCCGAGAACGGCACCTACACCTACAGCGTCGCCGCCTGGACTTCCGAAGGACGCGGAATAGAAGCCGTGCGCAAGACCTTTATCGGAGTGAAAGTTCCGAGCTCCATGAAGTCGATAACCGTCAAGCGCGGCGTCGACAACGGCCACTTCGTCATCGAATGGGACAGCGACCCGGTCGACATCAACGGCGACCCGTTCGACCCCGAGACGCTGAAATATAATCTCTACCGCGACGTCTACGGCGAGCAGACCCTCATTGCCGAGGGCCTTTCGGAGAAGAAGAAAGTCTACCGCGTCTGCGAGCCCGACGCCGAACAGATTCTGACATTCTTCGGCGTCGAGCCTGTCAACACCGCCGGCACGGGCTACGGCATACAGAGCCGCGCCATTCCCGCCGGACGCCCCGACGCAATCCCCTATCAGGAATCGTTCCGCGGCAAGGCTCCCCACCATCTCTACTGGATCGACTACCATCCCTATTACTACGCCACCTGGCTGTTTGCCGGCGACTCCGACTTCAACGGAATCAAGTCGCAGGACGGCGACAACGGCTTCCTCGTGTTCGGCTCGGAAGACGCCAACAATGTCGCCTGCTACGTTTCGGCCAATGTCGACATGAGCGGCGCCGAGAACCCCGTGTTCACCTATTATTACTACACCTGGGAATACGGCAACACCATCGAGCTTCAGATCTATGACGGAACCGAATGGAAAACCGTCGACAGCTTCGCCACCAACGACGATTACAACGCCAACGGCAACAACGAGGAATGGGTTCGCCGTTCGGTCGACATGAGCGCCTACAAGGGACAGACAATCCAGTGGCAGCTCAAAGGCAAATGCGTCGACGGAATGTATAGTCTGCTCGACAATATCTATATCGGCCAGTCGCGCGACACCGACCTCTCGGTCGGCGCCATCAGCGCTCCGACCCGCGTCAAGGGGGGCGCTCTCTTCAGCGTCGGCACGCGCGTCTATAACTTCGGCGCCAAGACAAGCCCGGCCTACACCGTCAACCTGCTCGTCGACGGCAAAGTCGCCGAGAGCGTCGAGCGCAGCGGCCTCGAGACAGGCCGTTCGAAGACCGAGAACTTCAGATGCCGCATCAATCTCGGCGACGAACCGAGCCACACATACCGCATCGAGGTCGTGACCGAAGGCGACGAGGACACATCGAACAACTCCACCGGCGAGGCAACCGTCTCGCGCTCCGAGACGATATATCCCGAGCCTGTCAACCTCCGTGCCGAATATGCTGTCGGCGCAGGTGGAGTGGCCCTCAGCTGGGATGCTCCCGACCTGAGCGGAACGCGCCGCCTGACCGTCACCGACGACGTCGAGGACTACACCGACTTCTCAATCGGCATGCCCGACACTGACCTCCCCGACGACAACACCGGCGACTGGACTATGGCCGACCGCGACGACGCCGTCACCTACACCTTCAACGGCGGCAACTATCCCAACATTCAGGCAAAGATGGCCTACATGGTGTTCAACCCGACGGCTGCCGGTCTCGACTTCGAGACAAGCTCGAGATGGAAGCCCTACAGCGGCGAAAAGATGTTCGCCTCGTTCCTGCCCGTGCGCCTCAGAGACGACGAAGGCAACGAAACGCGCGTCGAAAAAGACGACTGGCTCATCTCGCCGCTGCTGACAGGCGACGCCCAGACAATCAGCTTCCGCGCCAGGACAATGAGCCCGACCTATTCGAAAGAAACCTTCGAGGTCTACTACACGACCGCCGACACCCCCGACCCCTCGGCCATGGTGAAAGCCGGCGAGACCGCCGAAGCCGACTATGAGTGGGGCGAATTCAGCTTCGAGCTTCCCGCCGGAGCCAAGTATTTCGCCATCCGCAACTTCGGAGCCGACGGATTCGTGTTCCTCGTCGACGACATCGTCTACCAGCCGGGGGCAGCCGCAGGCATGGGCCTCACGCTGCAGGGCTACAACGTCTACCGCGACAATGTTCTGCTGACCCCCGACGCTCCCGCCAAGGGGAACGCCTACACCGACGCCGAGGGCAACGACAGCCGCCGCATAACCTATCAGGTCACGGCCGTCTATGACCGCGGCGAGTCGATGCCTGCGCGCACCGAGATAGGCTTCGACAGCCTCGGCTTCGCCGTAGATTCGACGGTGAAAGCCTACGGCGCCGACGGTTATATCGTCGTTGAAGGCGCAAGCGGACTCCCCGTCAGAGTCTATGCCACCGACGGCTCGCTCTGCCGCTCGCTCGAATCGGGCGCACAGCTGACGCGCATTCCCGCCCCCCGCGGAATCTATATCGTCACCGCAGGCAACCGCTCGTTCAAGGTTATTGTCGGATAAATCCGGCAATAACCCGCAATAATCAGCAATAATAAACCAAAAACGACAATTCTATGAAAAAAATAGCCATGCTGCCGGTTATGCTGCTGCTGTCGCTCATTTCGATGACAGCCGCCGCCGGCGTGACCCTGAATATCTATGTCGACAACCCCGACAACGTCAAGATTTCGATTGACTATCGCGAAGCCGAGGTCAGAAAGGGAATGAACACTTTCGCCCTCGACGACTACTCGAACGTCAACATCGACCCGCGCGACTATGCCAAGCACTGGATCAACGGCGTCTATGTCGACGGCGTCAACAAGATAACCCCGGGCGGAAGCTTCTATCTGAGCCAGTATACACTGCCCGACTATAAAGGCAAGACTCTCATAATCGAGAGCTGCACAAAGGAGTCGCTCCTGACCGCGACCCTGAAACTGAAGGTCGACAACCCGAAGCGCGTCAGCAACCTGTCGCTCAACGGCAAGCTGTCGACATACGTCCAGATGAAAGACTTCCCCGCCGGCGAATTTCAGGAGGTGAAGTTCTCGCCCGACTACAACACGACCATGCAGATAAGCATGAACGGCACCCACCCCTACAAGGTTGTCGTCGACGGCAACGAACTTGAGATCGGCCAGTATGGCGTAACCGTCAGCGAGCTCCACGAGGGCATGGAGGTTGAGGTTTACGGCGACTATCCCGACGAAGAGGCCACAGTCACCTTCAACTGGGTCAACGACGGCCGCGGATTCATGAACGAGTTCTATATCTACGGCTCGGCCGAAGAGAACTATTCCCACACGCCAGTCGACTTCAGCACCGGCGTTGCCAAGGTTCCTCTGGGCAAGCAGGTTGTCATAGGCCACTCGATTTCCTACAAAGACTATAAGATCAACAGCTATCTCGTCGGCGAAGAGAGCAACTCCTATCTCTCGGAGTCGCGCCAGTTCTACATCACGGGCGACGTAACCATAACCATGGACATGTCGCTGACCGACGAGGTCAGGGTCAAAGTCAATGTCGACGACCCCGACGCCGTGCTCGTCAAGAAAGATTCCTACGGCAAAGACCTCATCGAGGTTTCCAAGGGGGAAAATGAAGTGACCCTCCATCAGAGCAACAGCTCTCTGACATTTCTGGGCCGTCCGGGCTACAAGGTCGAGTCGGTCACCCGCAACGGCGAGGCCGTCAGCATGAGCTGGGACGGCAAATCGTTCCCGGTCAGCAATGTCGCCGCCGACGACGTGTTTGTCGTCACGACCTCGAAGCGCCCGACGTTCGACTGCTATGTCAACTTCGAAAAAGGGAGCGACGTTATCGTCAGGCGCGTTGTCAACGACTCGAACTTCCAGCCCGAAGAGCTGACCGTCACCGACGGCCGCAACAAGTTCGAGCTCTCGGAAGACTATCCGAAACTCTTCATCTACCCCGCCGAGGGATGCTGGATCAACAGCGTCAACCTCAACGGCGATAATGTCGAGGCCAACTACAGCGGCTACTACGAGGTAGCTATGGCAGCCGACTACGAGGCCGCCGTCAGCAGCGAGACCATCAACCGCGACAAGAGCTACGTGCTCTGGTTCGAGACCCTGACAGCCCCCAATCTCAACACCCTCCAGTGGCGCTACAACAACGGCAAGACCGACGACAAGGATATCGCCGAGGGCTATCAGCTGAAGACCTTCTTCCACGGCGACAACTACTTCGAGCTCTCGAACTACTACGACTACGGCAAAGACGCCACAGTGGCCGTCTATCTCAACGACGAGAAACTGCCGTTCGCATCAGAATGGTCGACCAACGTGAAGATCGAAGAGATGCACGACGGCGACATTGTCAAAGTGTTCCTGACGACAGCCGAGCCCGTCAGCCACAAGGTCAGCTTCGCGGTGACCGACAGCGAGAACCCGAAAGTGGCCGGCAAGGTCAGCTTCGGCAACGTCGTGCGCGACCTCATCCGTCCCGTAGAAAATCTTGGCGAGGAACTGACGGTGCTCGACGGCACTCGCTTCGACTTCGCCGTCGCCAACACTGCCGACGAGAAAGTCGAAATCTCCGTGACAGCCAACGGCGAGACTATCCTGCCCGACGAAGAGGGCGTCTATCACGTGACCGTCAGCGACGACACCGCCATCGGCCTCGTCTACGAGATGGTTCCCTACGCCGAGCTATACTTCGTCGGCGACTTCAACGGCTGGGCCCTCGACAACCCGATGGCCACCTACGACGGAAAAGCCTACAGCTGCGAGATACCCGCTCTCGACGGCCAGTTCAAGATTGTCGACGCCGACTGGGATGAGATCGTTCTCGGCAGCAACGGCGACAAGGTTGTGTTCGGCGAGCCCTACGAAGCCGAAGAGGACGGCCACTCCAACATGATGCTTGCCGCCGGCAAATCGACCGACATCCGCGTCAGCCTCGACCTTCCGACCCGCACCCTTCTCCTCGAAGGCACAGCCGGCATCCCGACCGTCGGAGCCGACTCCGACAGCGCGGAAGCCTACTACACCCTTCAGGGCACCCGCCTCAGCGAGCGCCCGACAGCTCCCGGCGTCTACATACGCCGCTCGGTCGACCGGTCAGAGAAAATATGCGTAAAGTAAAGTGATCCATTAACGTTCCGGGAGGGTATTGCGCCGTGGGGCGCGATACCCTCCGTTTTTTTTTACAAAACAAGATGAAACCGGCGTCAGAAACGCCCGGACATGATAATTTGATGAAGAATTTTAATAGCATTGGGACGTGCCAAAGCGATCTCTGACATTGAAGAACCTAACTTGTCAGCATTGGGCGTTTTCGGCCGGGGGCGCCGATCGGCCGCTCGTTCCCTCACTCTGTCAAATCGACAAAAAATTCGTATCTTTGCCGAGATGAAATTTGAGCTACAGACAACAGCGGCATCGTCGGCGGCCCGCGCCGGTATTATCACGACCGACCACGGCACTATCGCCACACCGGTCTTCATGCCCGTGGGCACGGTCGGGTCGGTCAAGGCCGTCCACCGCGACGAACTCCGCGACGACATAAAGGCGCAGATCATTCTGGGCAATACCTACCACCTCTATCTGCGTCCCGGAACCGACATTCTCGAGCGTGCCGGCGGCCTCCACCGCTTCAACAGCTGGGACCGCCCTATCCTGACCGACTCGGGCGGCTTTCAGGTTTTCAGCCTGACCGACCGGCGCAAGCTGACCGAAGAGGGAGCGCATTGCCGCAGCCCTATCGACGGCTCGAAACATCTGTTCACGCCCGAGGGGACGGTCGACATCCAGCGCAAGATCGGAGCCGACATAATCATGGCTCTCGACGAATGCACGCCCGGCACGGCTGACCGCGCATACGCCGAGAAATCGCTCGGGCTGACACAGCGCTGGCTCGAACGCGGCTGGAAACATTTCAACGAAACGGAACCGCTCTACGGCTACCGGCAGGCGTTCTTCCCGATAGTTCAGGGATGTGTCTATCCCGACCTGCGCCGCGAGGCGGCGCGCCACGTCGCCTCTCTCGGCGCCGAGGGGAACGCCATCGGAGGACTGGCCGTCGGCGAGCCTGTCGAGAAGATGTATGAGATGATCGAGGTTGTCAACGACATTCTTCCGGCCGACCGTCCGCGCTACCTCATGGGGGTCGGCACTCCGGCAAACATCCTCGAAGCTATCGACCGGGGCGTCGACATGATGGACTGCGTAATGCCCACGCGCAACGGCCGCAACGGAATGCTGTTCACCGCCCACGGCATAATGAACATGCGCAACAAGAAATGGGCCGACGACTTCTCTCCGCTTCAGGAAGACGGCCCGTCGGTTGTCGACCGCACCTATTCGAAAGCCTACGTGCGCCATCTGTTTATCGCCAACGAGCTGCTGGCCATGCAGATAGCCTCGATCCACAATCTTGCGTTCTATCTCTGGCTGACCGGGGAGGCCCGGCGCCATATTCTCGAAGGAGACTTCAGGAGCTGGAAAACCGAGATGGTCGAACGCGTAACCCGCCGCCTCTGACCGCCGTGTTCAAGATTCTCGACCGTTATATTCTCAAGAAGTTCCTCGGAACCTATATCTTCGCCATAGCGCTGATACTGGCCATCACGGTGATGTTCGACATCAACGAGAAGCTCGACTCGTTCCTCAAGGCTCCGCTCCACGCCACCGTCTTCGACTATTTCCTGAACTTCCTGCCCTATTTCGCCAATCAGTTCAGCCCGCTGTTCACCTTCATAGCGGTCATCTTCTTCACCTCGAAACTGGCCGACAACTCCGAGATAATCGCCATGCTTTCGACAGGCATGAGCTTCAGGCGCCTGCTGCGCCCCTACATGATCGGCGCGGCCGTCATCGCCGCCGCCACCTTCATTCTCAGCGCCTATGTCATTCCGCCGGCCAACGTGAAGCGCATCGCCTACACCAACACCTATGTCAAGAACCGAAAGGTCGAATTCGGCACCAATATCCAGATGCAGGTTCAGCCGGGCGAGATAGCCTATATGGGGCGCTACGACGCCACCCAGAAGATGGGCTACAAGTTCTCGCTCGAGACGTTCGAGAACAAGAAGCTCGTGTCGCGCCTGACGGCCCAGTCGATAAAATGGGACACGCTGTATCAGTGGACTGTGCGCGACTACATGATACGCTCGTTCAGAGGTGCCCGCGAACAGATAAAACGCGGGTCGCGCCTCGACACGGTCATCCCCTTCGAGCCGCGCGACTTCCTGATAAGCCGCAACGATCAGGAGACGCTGACAACCCCCCAGCTCCACGCCTTTATCGAGCGCCAGAAGATGCGCGGCGTAGGCAACGTGAAGCCTTTCGAGATCGAGATCCACCGCCGCTACGCCATGACGGCGGCAGCCTTCATTCTGACGGTCATCGGCATGAGCCTCAGCTCGCGCAAGGTCAAGGGGGGCATGGGAATCAACATCGGCATAGGCCTCGTGTTGAGTTTCAGCTACATACTGTTCATGACGGTTACGTCGACATTCGCCGTCTCGGGACTGACAAGCCCTCTGGTGGCGATGTGGATTCCGAATCTCATCTACTCCATAGTGGCGCTCGTGCTCTACTTCAAGGCGGCGCGCTGATCGGCCTGTCCGGTCGCAGCGCGAGCCTCAATGCTATTAACTTAAAATTCTTCCGAGCAAATTATCTTGTCCGGGCGTAGATAGTATGTTTGTGGCGCAATTCGAAAAATGCAAAAATGCGCCACAAAAAAGTGGCATAAGAAAAAGGTTTGTATTTTTGAATTTGTAAAAAAAGTTTCAATCCTAATTCTTATGCCA
>DBGBEM010000182.1:0-7950 GCA_048477235.1 Muribaculaceae bacterium
GCCTCCTTCGGCGGGACACATGCGCGGGAAATTCACGCTGTAGCGCGTCTTCCAGTAGTTCCGGCGCAGGTAGCGGAGGTGACGGGCCATCATGGTTATGTCGGTGCGCCAGTCTTCGAGTCCGATAAGAACACCCATTCCTATCTTGTGGACGCCGGCGGCTCCCATGCGGTCGAAGCCGTTGACACGCCATTCGAAGAACGATTTCATTCCGCGCGGATGATAGTCGCGGTAACGCTCGCGGTGGTAGGTCTCCTGAAAGCAGACGACACCGTTAAGCCCCGAGCGGACAAGCCGCTCGTAATGGGCCTGTTTCATCGGCATGACCTCAATTGTCAGATTGTTGAAATAGGGGCGCACGGTGTGGAGGACTTCCTCAAGATAGTCAACACCGTTGAGGCGCGGAAACTCTCCCGACACAATCAGCAGATTCTCGAAAGGCGCAAGCCGGCGTATTGCCTCACACTCGGCCTTGACCTGCTCCTGAGTCAGGGTTATGCGATGAATCGGGTTTGCATGGTTGAAGCCGCAGTAGACACATGAATTCGTGCATGCGTTCGACACATACATAGGAATATACATCGAGATCGTTCGTCCGAAACGCTCAAGCGTCATTCGGTTGGCTTTGCGGGCCATAGGCTCGAGATAGGCTCCGGCGGCCGGAGATATAAGGGCCATGAAGTCGTCGATGTCGAGATGCTCGCGCGAGAGGGCGCGCTCGACATCGGCGGCAGTCTTGGCTGAGATGGCGGCGGTTGTCTCGTCCCACCCCCATTGTTGAAGTTCGTCAGAAAACATTATTTGGGACAGTCTTTAGCCATTTCTTTTGATATGCGCATGGCGCAGAAGTTGGGGCCGCACATCGTGCAGAAGTGGTCGTCGTTCTTGTGGCTCTCAACATAATACTGTCGGGCGCGTTCGGGATCGAGCGACAGGTTGAACTGGTCTTTCCACCGGAAATCGTAGCGTGCCTTGCTCATGGCGTCGTCGCGGACCTGAGCGCCCGGATGTCCTTTTGCGAGGTCGGCCGCATGGGCGGCGATCTTGTATGTCACGACGCCCACGCGCACATCTTCGAGACCGGGCAGAGCGAGATGTTCCTTCGGAGTGACATAGCATATCATGGCTGTTCCGTAGCGCGCGATCTGTGCTGCGCCGATGGCCGAGGTAATATGGTCGTAACCGGGGGCGATGTCAGTGACGAGCGGGCCGAGAGTATAGAACGGCGCCTCGTGGCATTTCTCGATCTGCCTGTCCATGTTCTCGCGGATCTTCTGCATGGGAACATGTCCGGGGCCTTCGATAAGGACCTGAACATTGTGGCGCCATGCTATCTCAGTGAGCTCGCCGAGAACGTCGAGTTCGAGGAACTGGGCCTCGTCGTTGGCATCGTGGATAGAGCCGGGACGCATTCCGTCGCCGAGCGACACGGCGACATCATAGCGGGCCAGAATCTCGCATATCTCGTCGAAATGGGTATAGAGGAAGTTTTCCTCGTTGTGGAGAACGGCCCAGCGCGTCATGATCGAGCCGCCGCGCGAGACAATGCCGGTCAGGCGTTCGGGGGCCATCGTGGCGTGAGCTTTCAGAGCGCCGGCATGGATGGTGAAATAGTCTACCCCCTGCTCGGCCTGCTCGATAAGCGTGTCGCGGTAAATCTCCCATGTGAGATCCATGACGCTTCCGTTGACCTTTTCGAGAGCCTGATAGACAGGCACAGTTCCTACGGGCACAGGGCAGTTGCGCACGATCCACTCGCGTGTCTCGTGGATATGATCGCCGGTCGAGAGATCCATAAGGGTGTCACCGCCCCAGTAGCAGCTCCAGACAGCTTTCTCGACCTCTTCGCTGATTCCGCTCGAAAGGGCGGAGTTGCCTATATTGGTGTTGAGCTTGACCAGGAACTTGCGGCCGATAATCATAGGTTCGGCTTCGGGATGGTTTATATTGGCGGGAATGACGGCGCGTCCGGCAGCCACTTCCTCGCGCACTGTCTCCGGCGTTATATGCGTAGCGATTCCTAACGCTTTTGCGTTCATGTTCTCGCGGATGGCCACATATTCCATCTCGGGAGTTATGATTCCCTGACGTGCGAGAGCCATCTGCGTTATGGCGCGTCCGGGCTTTGCGCGGCGAGGAAGATGGCGGTTGGCGAATCGGATGGAGTCGAGCGACCTGTCGGCTTCGCGTGCAAGCCCGTATTCGCTGGTTATCGAAGGCAGAAGCTCAAGATCGTCGCGACGCTCTATCCACGATTCACGCATACGCGGCAAGCCTTTGTTGATGTCGATTTTTATATCGGGATCGGTATATGGGCCGCTGGTATCATAGACCATCACGGGGGCATTCTCTTCTGTGGTACGGTTTCCGTCGGCATCGACCGTTACAGTCGGCGTAAGATTCACCTGACGCATGGCCACACGCAATTCGGGATACTGCTCTCCTTTAAGATATACCTTTTCGCTGCCGGGATAGGCGCGGAGGTTGATATTGTCGATTGTCATGATTCGGTTATGTTGGTTTATCTGTTTTTCTGAGGTCAGTTAAGGAAGTCGGTCAGCGGACTCGAAGCTACAGCCGAATGGCTTACCGATCCGAGGCCGGCGAGATAGGCTCGGCGCCCGGCCACTGTGGCTTCGGCGAAAGCGACTGCCATTTCCACGGGATTTCCGGCAACTGCGATGGCCGTGTTGACCAGCACTGCGTCGGCTCCCATCTCAAGAGCCTCGGCGGCGTGAGATGGCGCTCCGAGACCGGCATCGACAACGACAGGCACACGGCTCTCGGCGATGATTATCTCGAGAAGTTCGCGGGTTTTCAGTCCCTTGTTGGTTCCTATAGGAGCGCCGAGAGGCATAACAGCGGCGGTGCCGACCTCTTCGAGGCGTTTGCAGAGGACAGGATCGGCCTGAACATAAGGAAGAACATGGAATCCGAGGCGGGCAAGCTCTTCCGTAGCTTTCAGGGTCTCGACGGGATCGGGAAGCAGATATTTCGGATCGGGATGTATTTCAAGCTTGATGAAATCGGTGCCGAAGACATCACGGGCAAGCTGGGCGGCAAGCACAGCCTCTTTGGCGTCGCGCACGCCGCTCGTGTTGGGCAGCAACTGAACATGGTCGCGGTTGAGATGGGCGAGCATTTCGTCGCGCTCGTCGTGTTCGAGATCGATGCGTTTCATGGCCACTGTGACCATCTGCGAGCCCGAAGCTATGATGGAATCGAGCATGAGCCGGTTTGAGGCGAATTTGCCGGTGCCGACAAAGAGACGCGAGGTAAATTCGCGGCCTCCGATTTTGAGAATATCTTTCATTTCAGTGAATTTTCAAGCGTTTCAATCACTTTAGCGGTATAAAATTCAGGGTTCTCGGCCCGCAGAATAGCTCCGCTCATGGCCACACCGTTGACACCGGCGGCCATCAGTGCGGGAATATCTTCGGCCGTAACGCCGCCGATGGCGACAACGGGAATTGTCATTCCGGCGGCTCTGACTTCCGACATGACGGCTGCCACTCCGGCAGTTCCGAGTATCGGCGAGAGATTTTTCTTGGTCCGAGTCGGTTTCACGGGACCGAGGCCGACGTAGTCGACATCTATGCCGCGAAGGGCGAGTATGTCGGCGGCAGTGTTGGCCGTGCATCCGATTATCGCGTGAGGGCCGAGTTTCTCGCGGGCCTCGCGCGGCGACATATCGTTCTTTCCGAGATGGACGCCGCTGACGCGCAGCTCATCGACAAGCTCCACACGGTCGTCGATAATGAGGAACGTGTCGGTTTCGCGGCATAGAGGAATCAGCTCAAGGGCTGTTTTCCGCACTTCTTCGTCGGTGGCGTCTTTCATTCTGAGCTGAATCCAGCGACAGCCGCCGTCAATGACCATTCTGGCCTGTTCGAGCTCTGAATAGCGCTCTGAGGGATGGGTAATATATTGTAACATAGTGAGAGATTTATCTGAAAAGTGAAATCTGCCGGGCCATATCTTCAACCGAGAGTGTCCATCCGGCCGAACCGAGCACGGCATATCCGGCAAACCTGTCGAGCAGCCCGACGTTTTCGGGGGTTACTCCCCCCAGAGCCAGAACTCTGACACCGGCCGGAAGCTCTATCGCTGCGGCATCGAAAGACGCGCGGTAGCCGGGCTTCGAGACACTGTCGAAAACAGGGCTGAGCGTCACATAGTCCATTCCGCGTGCTTCGGCGACTTCGGCGATCGAATGACAGGTTTTCGAGAGCGAGCCGCTATAACAGGCCGGAGGCTCGGGACAACGGCCGTTGAGATGAAGTCCGCCGAGATTGAATTCCGCGGCGAGATCGAAATGGCCATGAAGACGCAGGCGGCTGTGATAGCGCTTCGGAATGCTCTCGATAAGATTAAGCATCTCGCGACGCGATGCTCCCGGATGGCGTAGATGCACGAAATCCCAACGGGCGTCGAGCAGCAGACCCACACGACGAGCCTCATCGGGCAAAATCGCCTCCGGCGTAATCGCAACGCGCAGCTTATCCGCCATAAAACGCCTTAATTATCAGAATCTTGTCGCCGTCTGACAGCTTATGTGACTCGCGGTCGGAGCCTTTGACCACGACTCCGTTGACAGCCGTAGCTATTCCGCGCGGTTCTATTCCGTTGGCCTCGATAACTTCCGAAAGAGTTGCGCCGTCTGAGGCCTCGACAACGCTATCGTTGATATATATCTTCATATTCGTTTGGTTTTCTGTCGTTTCGGATCAAACCCATGACAAACAGGGCCATGTCCGCCACCTGTTCTGACATCTGCTCCGGCACGCAAAGCGCGGGTGACATAAAGTTTTCCGCGGGCCACAGCCGTTGCCATATCGTCGCCGAGAGCGAGGCGTGCGGCTATGGCGGCCGACAGTGTGCAGCCGGTTCCGTGGGTGTTTTGCGTCGGAACAGCATCGGCCCGAAGTTCGACGAGCTCGTCACTGCCTGAATCCATGAACCTGTCGACCTTAAGTCCGGGAACTGCGTCGCTGTCGCCCCCCTTGAGAAGAATCGCCCGACAGCCCATGGCGCGCAGCGCGCGGGCCTGAGCGACCGGCTCTTCCTCACCGGTAAGAACGATTGCCTCGCTGACATTGGGGGCCACGAGAGCCGAAAGCGGGAACAAACGCGTGCGCATTATCTCGACAGCGTCGAGCTGAAGAAGCATATCGCCCGAAGTGGAAATCATAACCGGATCGACAACGAGGTTTTCGAGCCGCAGACGCTCTATCGCGCCGGCGACGGCTTCTACTATTCCGGCATCGAAAAGCATTCCGGTTTTCAGGGCAAGCGGCCTCACATCGGCCGCGACAGCTCGGATCTGAGCCTCGACAGCTTCGGCCGGAAGCCCCCACACGCCCTCCACTCCCATGGTATTCTGAGCGGTAACAGCCGTTATGGCCGACATTCCGTAACAGCCTTCGGCGGCAAAGGTCTTCAGGTCGGCCTGAATTCCGGCACCCCCGCAGCTGTCGCTGCCGGCTATCGTCATAACGGGATAATAGGTATTAGTCATGAGTGCAGACATTTAGGGCGATGACCCACGGAGGCTGACTCACATACTTGCGACTCCCTTCGGCGGCATTACCCGCATCAGGTTATATGGGTATAAATCTCAGCCACACCGTCGTTGGGTTAGAATCAGGCGCAGCACCCCGCTGTCATCAAAAATATTCGCAAATATATCATTTTAAGCCCGAAAAGACATTTCATTAGAACACATTAACAGACACGGGCAAAATTATTGCCCGTAGTCCGTCATACTTTTGCATCATAATCAACAAACTCTCTTCAAGATATGAAACAGATAACATCTACCGACTCTATTTTCGCCACCGTCCGCGGCCGCAACAGCATCATCGCTAACCTCCGCCTCTGTGGCATGAATTCTATGGCCGACGTCGTTGCTTCGGTGCGCGATGCCGTCGGCGAAGGTTGCGGACTGCTGACCCTGACACTGCGCAACGGCTCGCAGGGCTGGACCGACCGGCGCTCAATCCTGTTCGCTTAATTCCGTTCAATACTCAAACACACCCGGCAGAGCGCCCCTACTCAACAAAAGGGGCGCTCCGGCATTCTTTTCCGGGAACAATCGGCGCCCCGCATTTGTATTATATAAAAAGCGTTAAACAATACTGATATGAAACAGAATTCACAATGGTTCTCGGCAGCACTGACGCTGATTGCCGGCATCGCACTTCTAATTATGGCGGGACACACGTCGCTCCTGAACTTCGTAGTCCAGATAATCGGTGTTCTCATAGGAATCGTTGGATTAGGCGCATTTCTGGCGCAGTCGTTGCAGCGCAAGGAACGGCGCAATCCCTGGTGGATGGTCGCAGGCGTAGCCGCCGTAGGCATAGGACTGTGGCTGATGTTTGATCCCGAATTCTTCGTCAGTTTCACCGTTTATCTTCTGGCCGTCGTCATTATCCTGTCGGGCTTATGGCATATTTTTTCACTCGCGGCATTCAAGCGGCAGATCGCCGTGCCGATATGGCTGTGGATCGTTCCGGCCCTGCTTATCGTAGCCGGCGTCTCGTGCCTTGTGTTCTCAATCAAGATAACGGTGTCGGCAATCGTGCTCATAACGGGTATATGCCTTATTTTCAGCGCATTCAACAGCTTTGGCGAAAGTGTCAACAACATGCGCAACAGACAGTTGCCGACATCGGCGAAAAGCGTCGGGACGCCCGAAAAGAAGTAACACGCCAATGTTTGGCGGTTGGGAATAAATCGCTACCTTTGTCGTCGTTATGAAAGAGTATATTATCGAAAACGCGGCCGACGTCGACCGCGTGGCCCGCGAGTTTGTCGCTGAAATGGGCGACGAGACCGTCTACGCCTTCTACGGCGAGATGGGGGTCGGAAAAACAACGTTCATCAACGCCCTCTGCCGCGCTCTCGGAGTAGACGCCGACGAGACATCATCGCCGACATTCGCCATCATCAACGAATACCGCTCCGACACAACCGCCGAGCTCATATATCATTTCGACTGCTACCGTCTCAAAGACTACGAGGAAGCTCTCGAGATCGGAGCCGACGACTATATGGAATCCGGCGCTGTCTGCCTTCTCGAATGGCCTGAGAACATTGAGGAAATTCTTCCTGACGATACAGTCAAAGTCCGGCTCGAAGAGCTCGCCGACGGCCGTCGGCGTATGACTGTCGACATGCCCGAATATGAGGATTGATCTTGTCGAGACAGCCTCGACAAACAGTGCCATGGCCGCCGATGCGCCCCATGGCACCGTTGTCAGCGCATACAGCCAGACAGCAGGGCGCGGTCAGCGCGGAAACAGCTGGGAAAGCGCTCCGGGCCTCAACGCGACATTTTCAATCATGCTGAGGCCCCGGAATATGCGTCCCGACGAGCAGTTCGCCGTCAGCGAGGCAGTGGCCCTCGGCGTAGCGGATGTCGTCGGGCGATATGTCGGCCCGGACAGCGTCGCCGTCAAATGGCCCAACGACGTCTATGTCGGCAATCTTAAAATCTGCGGAATCCTGATCGAGAACAGCATTGTCGGACAGGAATTAGCATCGTGTGTGGCCGGAATCGGCCTGAATGTCAATCAGGATAGATTCGTCAGCGACGCGCCTAACCCCGTGTCGCTCTTTCAGCTGACCGGCCGGCGCTACGATGTCGGCGAGATCGTCGACGAGGTCTCGGAATCCGTTCTCGACAGATTCAGCCGCTGCCGCGAGCTCCATAACGAATATCTCGCCCGGCTATGGCGCCGCAACGGCGTCTATCTATGGGAAGAACCGAGCGGAGAGCCGTTCGAGGCCTCGATAGCCGATGTCGCCCTGACAGGACATCTGACACTCCGCCTCGCCGACGGCACTCTCCGGCGCTATTCATTCAAAGAAGTGCGTCCGACCGGCTACAAGAACTGATTATCAGTTTGCAGGATAACCGATCGGATTATTGAGAACAGGAATCTG
>DBGBEM010000183.1:0-1203 GCA_048477235.1 Muribaculaceae bacterium
CCACGGAGATAACCGGCGTAATGGGCATGGCCACCAACACCGACGACGCCGACCGCGTCCGCGCCGACTTCCGCGCCATCCGCGCGGCCTTCGAACTTCTGAAGCCGCGCATCGCCGGTCTGCGCGACATCAGCATGGGAATGACCGACGACCATCTCATCGCTATCGAAGAAGGGTCGACAATGGTGCGCATCGGCACCGAGATATTCGGCCCGCGTCAGTATTAGAATTGATTCCCCACTCCTGTCAGACAATAATCTATTTCCATAATTTCTTCACACCTTAATCATTATTCTCATGAACCAGTCAGAGAAAAATCATCAGAGCTACGTGTTGCCTATCGCAATAATGTTCGCTCTGTTTTTCATGATCGCTTTCGTGACGGGCTACCAGAATCCTCTGGGTGTCGTCATCGAAAAGCTCAGTAACGGCAATCCTCTCTTCAGTCAGCTCGGAACGCTCGCAAACTTCATCGCATACGCCTTCATGGGCTATCCCGCCGGCATCCTGCTCCAGAACAAAGGCTTCCGCGTCACCGCCCTCACCGCTGTCAGCGTCGGCTTCACGGGCGTGCTGATAACCTATCTGTCGGGATTCATCGGCGACCCGACAACCGCCGTGACCGTCTATCTCATCGGCGCTTTCGTCAGCGGCTTCTCGATGTGTCTGCTCAACACCGTCGTCAACCCGATGCTCAACTCGCTCGGCTCGACCCCCAACAAGGGCAACCAGCTCGTTCAGTTCGGCGGCTCGTTCAACTCTTTGGGCGCCACTCTTGCCCCGGTTATCGTCGGCGGCCTCATCGGCGCCAATGTCGACAAGATTTCGTCGGCCGACCCTGTGTTCTACATGGCAATGGCAATCTTCTTCGTGGCCTTCCTCGTGATCTTCTTCAGCCGCCTCCCCGAAAGCCCCGATCTCGGCAAGCCGCGCAGCAAGGTCAAGGCTTCGGGCGCTTTCGCCTACCGCAACTTCACCTTCGGTGTCATCGCTATCTTCTGCTATGTCGGAATTGAAGTCGGCATCGCAAACTGGACACTTCAGTATCTCACCAAGAGCGAAGGCGTCGTCACCAACAACGTCGGCTTCGAGGCAACCGCCATCGCCGGCACCGTTGTCGGAATCTACTGGCTTCTGATGCTCGTCGGCCGTCTGCTCGGCGGCGTCATCGGCAACAAAGTGTCGTCGCGCTCGATGCTGACC
>DBGBEM010000184.1:0-3775 GCA_048477235.1 Muribaculaceae bacterium
GCTGGCGGGCGATCTTGCCGGTGATCGAGCGGTCGACTTTGTTTGTCAGCCAGTCTTTGCAGGCCACAGCCTCGAGGCTCAGAACGTCGTTGAGATATTCCTCAAGGCGCGATTCCTCGGTTTCGCAGTCGGCATAGCTGCGCTCTACGGTGACATCGCGCATGACAGTCTTGGGCGGATTGCCGAACATATCGCTCATCTCGAGGTTCATCGGCTTCGAGCCGTCGGGCAGCTCGAAAACAAAGCGATGGTCGCCGGTAGTCTCACCGATGACATACATCGGCGAACGCTCGCGGTCGGCGACACGGCGCACGAAGTCGACATCCTCGTTTTTCATCACCATTCCCATGCGCTCCTGACTTTCGTTGCCGATAATCTCTTTGGCCGAAAGAGTCGGATCGCCCACCGGAAGAGCGCTGATGTCGATATGTCCGCCCGTCTCTTCGACAAGCTCACTGAGTGCGTTGAGGTGTCCGCCGGCGCCATGGTCGTGGATCGACACGATCGGATTGTTCTCGGATTCGGCCATGGCACGGATGACATTGCTGACACGTTTCTGCATCTCGGGATTGGCTCGCTGCACGGCGTTCAGCTCGATGGCATTGTCGTACTGACCCGTGGCGACCGACGACACAGCGCCGCCTCCCATGCCGATACGGTAGTTGTCGCCTCCCATGAGAACAACGGCCTGACCCGGTTCGGGAACGCCCTTGATGGCGTCTTTGGCGAAGGCGTAGCCGACACCGCCGGCGAGCATGATGACTTTATCGTAGGCATAAACGCGGCCTTCCTCATTATGCTCGAATGTCAGGAGCGAACCGCAGATAAGCGGCTGTCCGAATTTGTTGCCGAAGTCACTGGCGCCGTTCGAGGCCTTGATGAGAATGTCGGCCGGGGTCTGATAGAGCCATACACGCGGATCCATCATCAGCTCCCAGCGACGGCGCGGGTCGAGACGCGGATAAGATGTCATATAGACAGCCGTGCCTGCAAGCGGCAGGGATGCCTTTCCGCCGCCGAGACGGTCGCGGATCTCGCCTCCGCTGCCGGTGGCGGCGCCGTTGAACGGTTCGACAGTGGTCGGGAAGTTATGAGTCTCGGCCTTGAGCGAGAGGACGGTCTCGACAGGGCGGCTGGTGAAATAATCGGCTTTGTCGGGATTCTCGGGATAGAACTGGTCTACTACCGGGCCTTTCACGAAAGCCACATTATCTTTATAGGCCGATACGAGGCGTCCGGGATTCTCTTTCGAGGTCTTTTTTATCATTCCGAAGAGCGACGAGGGCATCTCCTTGCCGTCGATAATGAAAGTTCCGTTGAAAATCTTATGGCGGCAATGCTCCGAGTTGACCTGACTGAAACCGAAGACTTCGCTGTCGGTCAGCGGACGGCCGAGGCGCTCCGAGAGAGCGGCGAGATAGTTCTCTTCATCGGCGCTGAGAGCAAGACCCTCGCGACGGTTATACTCGCGGATGTCAGCGATATGTTCGACAGGCTCGGCTTCGCGGTTGACGTCGAAAATTTTCTGGTTCAGTCCGTCGTAGACACGCTGGAGCATCTTGTCATAACGGGGTTCGGCATCGCGGCTAAGCTCATATTCCTCTATGCGGGTTATGCCCTGAAGGCCCATGTTCTGGGTTATCTCGACAGCATTGGTGCTCCACGGCGTTATCATTTCACGACGCGGCCCGATAAAGGTGCCTTTTACACTTTTTGCGCTCAGTGGGCGAGCTCCGTCGAACAGCCACGTCAGCTTTTCTTTCTCAGTGTCGGTCAGAACGTGATCAACTTCGACAGCGGTGACCCGGCGGGCACCTTTTTTGAAAAACAGTACCATGATAATGACTTCGGTTTGGTTTCAGACCGCAAAATTACGAATTTTTCCTCACAAACCCCTATTGCGGTTCCGACATATATTGAAAAAACGCGCGGAGACGCTGCCGCAGTGGCAACGTCTCCGCTTATGCTTATGCCGTAAAAGTCCGGATTATTCGCTGACAACCTCGAAAGGAACTTCAACGAGAACTTCCTTGTGGAGCTTGACATTGGCAACGTAGTTACCGACTTCCTTGACCGACTGTTTGATCTCGATGATCTTGCGGTCAACTGTCAGGCCCTGGGCCTCGAGAGCTTCGGCAATCTGGGCTGCGCCGACAGAACCGAAGATAGTGCCTGTCTCGGAGGTCTTGGCCGACAGAGTCAGCTTGACGTCTTTAAGCTTGGCGGCCATCTCTTCGGCCTCAGCCTTGAGCTGGGCAATCTTGTGGGCGCGCTGGCGCTGGTTCTCGGCAAGCACCTTCAGGGCAGCGGCATTGGCGATGACAGCCTTACCTGTCGGGATAAGGTAGTTGCGGCCGTAGCCGTCTTTCACTTCAACAACATCGTCTTTATAGCCGAGGTTGGATATGTCTTCTTTGAGAATGATTTTCATAATTCCTTGTCGTTAAACGGTGTTGAACTTATTTCATAAGGTCGGTGACGTAGGGAAGCAGAGCCAGATGACGGGCGCGCTTCACAGCCTGAGCTACGCGACGCTGGAATTTCAGCGAGGTTCCGGTTATGCGGCGGGGAAGAATCTTGCCCTGCTCGTTGAGGAACTTCTTGAGGAATTCGGGATCTTTATAGTCGATATACTTGATACCGCTGCGTTTGAAACGGCAGTATTTTTTCTTCTTGACATCGACCGACATGGGGGTGAGATAACGGATTTCTGATTGCTGTGCCATTGTTTCTTAGTCCTCCTTGACTTCTTCTTTAACTTCGGTTACTACAGCCTCTTCAACGGGTTTGGCAGCGGCTTTGGCGGCACGCAGCGAACGGCGTTTGGCGGCATACTCGTGGGCATACTTGTCGAGGCGGAAGGTCAGATGACGAAGCACGCGCTCGTCGCGGCGGAAGGCCGTTTCGAGTTTGGCAACGACGTCGCCGGGAGCGTCGAACTCGATGAGGGTGTAGAAGCCGGTCGACTTCTTCTGGATGGGATAGGCCAGTTTGCGAAGGCCCCACTCTTCGGTGTTGACGATGGCTGCGCCATTGTCGGTGAGCACCTTAGAGAATTTCTCTACCGCTTCCTTCATCTGAGCATCAGACAAAACGGGAGTTAAAATGAAAACGGTTTCGTAGTTATTCATAAAAGTGTTTGTTAATTAAAGCGCCGCAAAGGTAAGAAGTTTTTCCGACACGGCCAAATATTTTTCAGACAGCTTTTTGCAGCTGAATTTACTTGCGCACGTAATGAGGCATCTCGGCGGGGATGACCATCGAGATCTCGACGAGGCCGGCGACTTTTCCCTGCTGACGCCACGCCGTCTGGTAGATCATCTTTCTGACCTCCCCCTTCTCGATAGTGTAGCAGTTCGTTCCGCCGGTCTCGAGAAGACGGCGTATAATGGCGCATGCGCGCTCGGGATGATATTCGAGAAGATTGTGGCCTATGATGTCGCCATGTCGGGCGAATGTCTTGCGCGAGAGGTCGTTCATGTAGATTATGCGGCAGTCGGCGTCACACACGGTGATCGCGCAGTTGAGGTCGCGGCTCCACTCGGGGAGCTTCTCTTCGATGTTATTCATGGTCGGTTGTTGTTTTGGTCAGCGAAGCCGGAACAGATAAGCGGCGGTAACCTCTATCGACATTCCGCGCGACGCCGAAAAATAGTCTTTTTTGCTGGCATGGAAGATATTTCCGAGTCCATAATAGAAACGGCCCTCGATTAGAACCGAATGGCGATGCCTGAAGATCATCTCCACGCCGACTCCGGCCGAGATGCCGTAGGCG
>DBGBEM010000185.1:0-6914 GCA_048477235.1 Muribaculaceae bacterium
CCATTCAAAAATGCTGAATGAGGTATCTATTTAATGGCACTTATAGGTTTTTTATCGGCGGGAATGGTGTCGGACCGAAATAGTTTCATATATTTGCGAAATAGACTTTTCGGTTAAATGTCGTTCTTCGAACAATACATAAACAACAGTCTGACCTACTGGATTGTGACGATAGCTTATTTCGTTACGATCCTGAGCATTATCGGCGTTGTTATCAGCGAGAACCGCAATCCGCTGAAATCACTGGCGTGGGTAACCGTGTTACTTCTGTTTCCGATCGGCGGCATTATTCTCTACATATTCTTCGGGCGCAGCCTCAAGGACATACGCATGATTTCGCGGCGAAACCGCCGCCGGCTTCTCGAACGCAGCCACGAATCGGGCCGCAGCGCAGATTCCCAGCAGCTTCTCGGCGCCGAAGGACGGCAACATGTCCAGCTCGGACGGTCGCTCGCCGGCGCAAACTATACCGACGGCAACATCGTCGAAGTGTTCACGGCCGGCCCCGAGATGTTCGCTGCCCTGCTCGACGACATTTCCCGGGCAAAACACTATATCCATCTTCAGTTCTATATAATCGACGACGACGCCACAGGCGAGCGGCTTGCCGCCGCTCTCGAAGAAGCTGCCCGGCGCGGCGTTGCCGTGCGCGTCATCTACGACGACATCGGCTCGATCCACATTTCGCGCCGCTATGTCAAGCGGCTCCGCGCGGCCGGCGTGGAAATCTACCCGTTCTTCAGAGTGAAATTTCCCCCGTTCGGTTCGCGCATAAACTGGCGTAACCACCGCAAAGTCTGCGTCATCGACGGCCACAGCGGATTCATCGGCGGTATGAACATCGCCGACCGCTATATGACAGGAGGCAAGTTCGACCGATGGCGCGACACCCACCTCAGAGTCATGGGCCCGGCAGTGGCCTCGCTCCAGTATTCCTTTGCCATCGACTGGAACTTCATGGGGCAGCCACTCGTCGACGAGCCCGCCGGCACCGAGCGCTACGCCCCCGCCGGCCGGGGGGTAGGCCTTCAGCTCGTCACCTCAGGCCCTACATCGCGCTGGAGCAACCTCGCGTTCATGATGCTGAAAGCTATCGGCAACGCAAAGAAGCGAGTCTATCTCCAGACCCCCTACTTCCTACCGACCGACGCCCTGCTGCGAACGCTTCAGGCGGCCGCTCTGGCGCGCGTCGACGTGCGCGTCATGATGCCCGGACGCAGCGACAGCACGATCCTGACCCTTGCCTCGCGAAGCTATATTCAGGAATGCCTGCGTGCGGGAATCAAGATCTATTTTTACGAAGCCGGGATGCTTCACGCAAAGACCCTCGTTGTCGACGACGACTTCGCGTCGGTCGGCTCGACCAACTTCGACTTCCGCAGTTTCGAACATAATTTCGAAGCCAATTTCTTTATCTACGACCGCGAGATAAACTCCCGGCTGACCGCCGACTTCGAGGCCGACATGGCTCTCAGCCGACGCATACGCGCCAGCGAATGGCGTCATCGCCCCGTTATCGTCAAGGCGAAAGAATCAATCTACCGCCTTCTGTCGCCGATCCTCTAAAAGATTAATAAAAGTTAAAATCGCATTTTCGGTTAAACTAAATTGCGTTTCGAAAGTCAGATTCATACAATAACGCAAGCAGCCCTTGCGTTATAAAAGTAACAAGACACAATCAAAGAAAGCATAAAGACCAAGAAGTGATTTTCAAGAGTAACAAAAGGAACGAGCCGGAACGCAGTGATTGCGCTCCGGCTCAAAACTTTTATGAGTCTGACAGACTGTCAGCGCAGACGGTCGTAACTGCGCAACAGTTTGATATCGTGGTTGACACCAGTCAGGGCGAGAATCTCGAACAGCAGCGCGCCGAGAGTGAAAGCGCCGCACCATGTCCACGATATGGTTCCCTCCGTAGCCCTGTCGCAGAGGATATAGACAGTGATTCCGATGCTCACGAGCGTCATGGCTATCGACAATAGCACACAACTCTTCTGAAACCCGAGATTGCCGTATGCAAAAATAGCTATCAGGCTCAGAATAACGGCCAGTGCGGCAGGAACGATAAGGCCGATAAAATCATAGGCAAACAGCTGTCCGACAGCTTCAACACCGCCGTCAGGAATCGTAAGAGTGCCGAAAGGCAACGCGATAAAGGCTATCAGGCAGGCGAGCGCCAACAGAAGCCATACGGTTTGAATTCTCTGTAGCATATCTATTTTTTTAGTAATTTTGATGCAAAGTTACAATATTTTCAACAATCGGCGCCGTCCGGCTGTTCAGACAGCCTGAAAATAATGAGCCGACACGCTTAAATCAGCCGGAACATGAACAATTTCAGGCTGACAACTATTCTAAATACAAACTAATAACATCTACATATCACAACGATGAAACATTTTCTCATTCCAACCCTCGCTATTGCCGCCCTGCTCACCGTAGCAGCCTGCAAATCGTCACAAAACACGGCATCGCCCTCTCGGCCGGCTGCCGCTGCAACAACAAACAGCCGGATCATCGACAATCTCGTAGGCGACTGGACAATCGTCGACATCAACGGCACTCCCGTTTCAGCCGCCTCCGACGGCGAAGTGCCCTATCTGGGATTTTCGCGCAATGCCTCCGACCCGTCGCTGCTCGATTTCTATGCCTACAACGGCTGCAACTTCATCAACGGAGCCATCGCTATCGACAAAGGCGCCATGAAACGCGTCGGCGAAAACACGTCGACAATGCGCATGTGTGCCGACGCACCCTATGAAATGGCGATCGCCACAGCCCTCGAGACAATGAAAACCTTCAGAATCGAGCGCGTCAACGACTCTTCGTTCCTCTACATCGTCAACGGAGCCGGCCAGACCGTCATGACGCTGCGCAAGCATAATCTCGAGTTCCTCGACGCAGCCTGGCGCGTGACCCGCCTCAACGGCAAGGAGGTTCCTTCGAAAAGCAATATACTGTTCGTTGTCGACCTTCAGGGAAAAACTATCCACGGCAACGCCGGCTGCAACGTCCTCAACGGAGCCATTGCTGTCGACATGGACCGCGAAAACGGCCTGCAGTTCACCAACCTCGCAACCACACGCATGAGCTGCCCCGACATGGCTCTCGAACAGGAATTCCTTCAGGCTCTCGGTCAGGTTCGCAGCGCGGTTTCGGTCAACGGCGGAAAGAACTGCCGTCTGCGCAACGCCGACAACGCCACCATAATCGAACTGCGCAAAATGTCGAAGGACGAACTTCGCGAGCTCGACTGACGCCTAACGACAGTAACAAAGCTAAAGAAGACGTGCCGCAGCTTCCGGCGCGTCTTCTCTTTAATACAGAGAGCTTCCTGAGGGAATTAGTAGGAATTAGGAATTAGGAATGAGCAATGAGCAATGAGCAATGAGCAATTGGGAATAATTTGGTGGGGACGTATCATGGAGCGGGGCGAGGCAAGACTCCCTTGCGACAAGCGCGGGACGCGCGACATTTCTACATCCGATTGCGTTAGCTGTCGGTTTGAAGGCCGGATAAGGCTCCGCGACAAGCGGCGGAGCATGCGCAGTCGCGGAACGGCGTTAGCCAAGGCCGGCGACCTGTGCTATCGCATTTCGCGGCGGCGCGCACTGCCGTGGCTTGCCGCGAATTGGTGAGGGCAGTAGTTGCCGCCAGCTATCGCAGTTGTAGACATATCGCGCGTCCCGCGCTTGACGGCGATTGGTCTGTCTGGGGTGGCTATACTGCAAATAATGTCAGTACCATAGCCATATTCGCACCTCAAAAAGCTGACAATAAGCCCGTTATATCGCAACACCTTAGAGGCGTGCCAATGTCACGCGGCCACATTCAGGGCGGAAAATAATATAAAACCGGAGTTTTGCAACTCCAACTATTACTAATTACTAATTGCTAATTGCTAATTACTAATTACTAATTGCTAATTCCAGCAATTTTTACGCCAGAACGAAAAATTTAAGCGAAAACATTTGGCAAGTCTAAAAATATGTTGTATATTGCGAACAAACACAAAAAAACAACATGCTTATGTCCGTAATAAATAATTCTATGCGAACAGCCCTTACTTTATCATTGTTGGCCGCGGCGGCTACAGCCGTCGCCGCAGAACCGACCGACAGCGTCGCCACCGACAGCATCGCCGCCCGTAACCTCAGCGAGGTCACGGTCACGGCAAAGAATGTCTATAAGGTGACTGACGGCTACGCTTTCGTTCCATCGAAAACTGTCAAAAAGACGTCGTTCGATGTCAAGCAGATGATAAGCCGCGTGCCGCTCAGCAATGTCGTGGTCGGATTCGACGGCAACGTAAGAGACATTAACCAAAATTCAGCAAAATATTTCATCGACGGTCAGCCTGCCACCGACGACGAAATCAAGGCTCTGCTCAATAAAGACGTTTCGCGCATCGAATATCTCAACTATCCTTCCGCGGGAAACTTTCAGGGAGCGCCCTTCGTTGTCAACATTGTCACACGCAAGCTTATCTCGGGCGGATATGTCATCGCCAACGCATATCAGCGGTTCTTTCAGCCTGAAGGCCAGTACTCTCTTTTGGGAAAATATGTGGGCAGCCCGAAATGGAGCGTCATCGTTGTCGGGAACTACGGGTATGAGAAACATACAGGGTCACATGAAATAAAGACGACGAAATTCGATCTCGAAGACCATGTTACGGGCGATATGGTCCACATTGACCGCTTCTCGCAGCAGACAGGAAGCCTTATGCGCAGCCGATCATGGTCAACAGCCGCCTACTGGCGCTATCTGACATCTTCAACGAGCCTCTTCACCATATCCGCCGGATTCTCGTCATCGCGCACTCCCGACAACAACGAAACAGGTATTATCGACCATGATGCCGACAGCGAAGGAATCAATTATCGGCAGACGGCCCACAGCCGGTCGCAGAGCCCTTACCTCAATGCATCGTGGTATAAATTATTTGACAATGATATGACTCTGTTTATCAGCGGCGGTCTTTATACGACCTTTTCGAAATCGTGGTCAGACTACATCACCGGCGACAGCCCCGTCATCAGTAACTTTATTAAAGAACGGGGCTACTCGCCAACCATCAGCGCCAACTGGTCTATTCCTTTGAAGCACAATAATTCGCTGAACCTCGACGCCTCATATACGACTTCACGTTTCAAGGTCGACTATGTCGGCACGGCAAATACTGTCGAGAACCGCCATGAAGACAACTATTCCGTTTCAGCCAGTTACCGCCAGTCGCTGAAGTTCAGAGAGAACACTCTGAGCTATAATCTGTCGGCCAATTTGCCGTTCCGTTCGATCAAGATGTCTGACAACAGCACAACAAACGCTCTTGACTGCGACCTGCGAGGAAGAATCAGTTACAATATCCGCGAGAAACACACATTAGGTCTGTTCTCCCTATACCGCCTCAAATCACGGCCAATCAAGACCATGAATGACGTCAAGGTTCAGGATACCGACATTTCGGGCCATGAAGGTAATCCCGATCTCAAGGCGAATCAGTATTTAAATATCGACGCCGATTATACCTGGATGGCATCCCGCAAGTTCAATCTGACTGTTGACCTGTCATATTCTAACGAATCGAGGAATATTGTGACTGCCTATAATGCCTACAACGGTGTGGTCTATACAAGCATGGCCAACGCCGGAACCCGTGAGTTTTACAGTGCCGGTTTGCGTGGCTCGCTTCAACTCTTCGACAACCGACTTTTGATCCGTCCGCAAGTCCATGTCAGAAACAGCACCCAGTCGGGGCCTTTTAATTTCTCGTTCTGGCACGTCGGCACAGAAATCAATATCGATTATATGCACCCTTCGGGCTTTTCAGCGGGAATATGGTATACATCCCCCTGGGGTAAAGGGAGCAATCAGGATACTTCAATGATATACGACAGGCCTCATCACGTCTTTGAAATCAAGGCATCATACTCGGTTGGGAATCTTTCGCTATGGCTCCGATGCAATCCGTTTTACAGTTACTCATACATAAAATATTATGTCGACCTCAAAGGTGTTGACATCCGTTGTGACCACTATCAGAAAGACGGATTATCGCGGTTGATAATGATTTCTGCCAAATACATCATCGACTTCGGCCGCAAATATCAGCACCAGGAAGTCGGCGTAGACGCCCGCAAAATCACCTCGATGTAATATCATGGAGCGGGGGCATCCTACCCCGGGGCAGGTAAGACTCCCCTGCGACAAGCGCGGGACGCGCGACATTTCTACATCCGATTGCGTTAGCTGTCGGTTTGAAGGCCAGATAAGGCTCCGCGACAAGCGGCGGAGCATGCGCAGTCGCGGAACGGCGTTAGCCAAGGCCGGCGACCTGTGCTGTCGCGTTTCGCGGCGGCGCGCACTGCCGTGGCTTGCCGCGAATTGGTGGGGGGGGCAGTAGTTGCCGCCAGCTATCGCAAGCGGTTGTAGACATATCGCGCGTCCCGCGCTTGACAGCGATTGGTCTGTTTGAGGTTGTTATTCTGCAAAAAATTGTCAGGCACGACAGCCAATGTCACGCGGCCACATTCAGGGCGGAAAATCATATAAAACCGGAGTTCTGCAACTCCAACTATTACTAATTACTAAATTGCTAATTCCAGCAATTTTTACGCCAAAACGAAACGTTTAAGCAAATTTATTTGGCAAATCTAAAAATATGTTGTATATTGCGAACAAATACAAATAACAACATGCTTATATCCGTAATAAATAATTCTATGCGAAAAGCCCTTACTTTATCATTGTTGGCTACAGCCGTTACGGCCGTCGCCGCCGAGCCGGCCGACAGCGTCGCCACCGACAGCATCGCCGCCATCGAGAATGCGATGTCGAAGAAGCTCAGCGAGGTCACGGTCACGGCAAAGAATGTCTATAAGGTGACAGACGGCTACGCTTTCGTTCCATCG
>DBGBEM010000186.1:0-16262 GCA_048477235.1 Muribaculaceae bacterium
GTTTTTCACCACGATACCGATAAGCATGATGCCGCCGATCATCGACATGACGTTCAGCGTGTGGCCCGACAGGTAGAGGATGATGAACACACCCGAGAAGGCGAACAGCAGCGACGACATGATGATTCCGGGATAGGTGTAGCTCTCGAACTGGGCGGCCATTACAATGTAGACGAGGATGACGATGAGGATTGCCAGAGTCAGCAGGTCGGTGAACGATTCCTGCTGGTCTTCGTATGAGCCGGCTATCTGGATGTTGATTCCCTGGGGAATGTCCATCTTGTCGATGGCGGCGTTGGCACCTTCGACGACGGCGCTCATCGGGGCGTTCTGCACGAAAGTGCTGACCGTCACGATTCGCTCGCGGTCTTTGCGCTCGATAGTCGGAGGCGTGAAGCGCTCCACTACCGTGCCGACATCCTTGACACGCACTCCCGATCCGACGTTATTGAAGAGCATGATGTTCTCGATGTCTTCGATGCTTTCGCGGTGGGCGCGGTCATACATGACCTTGATGTCGTATTCCTCGCCGTCTTCGCGGAAGCGCGAGGCTATGCCGCCGTTGATGCGGTTGCGCAGGGCTGTTGCGGCAGCCTGGAGGTTGAGTCCGTACATGGCGAGCTTCTCGCGGTCGAAGTCGACCTGATATTCAGGCTGATAGTCGCTTCGCGAGATCATGACGTCGGCTGTTCCGGGCAGTTTGAGAAGCTCGCTTTTGAGGCGGGCAGCCACGGAGTCGGTCAGGGCGAAGTCATAGCCGTAGACCTCGAAGTCGACGGTGGCCTGTCCGCCCATGCCGCCTCCCATTCCGCCTACGCTGACCTGGGTTTTCTTGAACTCGGGATAGTTCTTGAGGTCTTCGCGCATCATTGCGGCGATTTCGACGCTCGTCCGGTCGCGGTCGCCGGGGTCGGACAGGCGCACGTTCATCGAGACGATATGCGGGCCGTTGTCCTGAAGCGATGCGAAAGTGTTGTCGCTCGAGGCTGTTCCGGTCGTGTAGTTCAGAACCTGAATCTCGGGATATTTCTTACGCCAGAGCGCTGCGAGATTCGCCGTGACGGCTTTCGACTCTTCGACGCGGGCACCGATGGGAAGTTCGAGGCTGACGCGCAGGCGTCCGTCGTCGGCGGTGGGGAAATATTCGCTTCCGACCATCCTGACAAGCATCAGCGAGCCGATGAAAATCAGCATCCCGACAATCACTGTCAGGGCGCGCCGGCGCACTACGAAGCGCAGCAGTGCTCCGTATGCCTTGTCGAGCCAGTCGAGAAACGAGTTTATCGGAGTGAAGAGAATACGGTAGATGCGGCCGTGGTGGTTGTCGCGTTTGAGCAGCTGCGAGCAGAGCATCGGTGTCAGCGACAGTGCGCAGGTCGTCGATATGATCATCATGATTGTCACCATCCAGCCGAGCTGACGGAAGAGAACGCCCGTCATGCCGGTTACGAGGGTGAGCGGGAAGAACACCGCGATAAGGGTCAGTGTAGAGGCTATAACACTGACGGCCACCTCGTTTGTGCCGTGAACGGCCGCCTGTTTCGGATCGCTGCCGCGTTCGATGTGGGTTGTGACGTTTTCGAGGACGACAATGGCGTCGTCGACAACCATACCGATCGAAATCGACAGCGCCGAGAGCGATACGATATTCAGCGTGTTGCCCGTCGCGTAAAGATATATGAACGAGGCTATCAGCGAGATAGGAATCGTTATCGTGATGATCACAGTGGCGCGCCAGCGTCCGAGGAATGCGAACACCACGATTACCACGAATAGCAGCGCGTAGCCTACGGTCTCTTCAAGCGAGGCGATAGTGTTGCGGATATTGTCGGAAGTGTCGACGACGATGCCGAGTCTGATGTCGGAGGGCAATCTTTTCTGTAAGCTCGGAATCATCTTGAGCACGGCGTCGGAAATCTCGACGGAGTTTGCTCCGCTCTGCTTCTGAATCACGATCATCGCGCCGCGTTCGCCGTTGTTGTAGGTCTCCTGGGCGCGTTCTTCGAGCGAATCGTCGATGCGGGCTATGTCGCGCAGAAACACGTTGGCGCCGTTCGACGTGCCGACAACGATATTGGCCATCTCGGCCGGGTCGGCGAATTCGCCCTGAACGCGGAGGGCGTAGGTCTCGCGGCCTATGTCGAACGAACCGCCGGGGATGTTGCGGTTCTCGGCCCCGATAATCGAGGCAATCTGCTCGACGCTGATGCCGTAGGCTTCGAGTTTGGCCGGATCGATGTAGATATGAATCTCGCGTTTGGGAGCACCGCTGATGCTGACCGAGCCGACGCCGTTGATGCGCGCCAGCGGGTTGGCGACAGTTTCGTCGAGAATCTTGTAGAGACCGGGCATCGACTCCGTTGCCTGAACCGACAGAATGACCACAGGAATCATGTCGGAGCTGAACTTGAAAATAATCGGAGTCTCGGCGTCGTCGGGAAGAGCCGATTTGACCATGTCGAGCTTGTCGCGGACGTCGTTGGTCAGAACGTCGATGTCTTCGCCGTATTCAAACTCGAGAGTAATGACCGAAGTGTTCTCACGCGATTTGCTCGTGATGTGCTTGAGGTCGTTGACGGAGTTGAGGACGTTTTCGAGCGGTCGGGTAACGTTCTGTTCTATATCCTGGGCCGAGGCGCCCTGATAGGTCGTCATGACCATAAGGGTGTTGGTCTCGACGTCGGGATAGAGGTCGATCGGCAGTTTTGCCAGCGAAAACAGACCGAGGATGACGACGGCAACGTAGCAGAGCACCGTCATCACAGGGCGTTTTACGGCCGATGCGTAAAGGCTCATTTCTCAGAGGTGTTAGCTGTTCGTTCGATAACTTCAACGGCCACGCCGTCGGCCAGACGGCTCTGGCCTGCCACGACAACCTTGTCGCCGTCGGCCACACCCGAGATGACTTCGTAGGATTCGCCCATGCGGCGTCCGAGCTCAACGCGGTTGTAGCTCACCGTGCCGTCGGCCTTGAGAACATAGACATATTTGTTGCCCGAACCGACCATCTTGACCACGGCGCGGTCAGGAACGACAACGCGGTTCTCCGAACCGAACCCGAGATTGACACGGGCGAACATTCCGGGCAGAACCTTGTCGCCGGGGTTGTCGATGAGAATTTCGACGCTGAAAGTGCGCGTAGCGGGGTCGACGGTCGGGCTTATGATGTGGACTCGTCCGGTGAACTCGGCGTCGGGATATGTGTCGAGGGTTATGGCGACGGGCATATTCCTGCGCACTTTGGAATATTCGTTCTCGCTTATGTTGACGATGACTTTGACCGGCTGAACCTGTTCGATCGTCAGAATAGGCAGCTGGCCTGTCATGTCGCCCGGATCGTAGTTCCGGGCGGTGACTACTCCCGAGATTGGAGAGGTCAGAACTGTGTTCTCTACCATGTTGGCGTATTGCCGGGCCTGAGCGTCGACTTCGGCCTGAAGCTGGTCGACCGTCTGCTGTGTGCCGGCTCCGATAGCGAGAAGTTTCTTGGCGCGGTCGAGCTCGACGCGGGCATTGTCGAGTCTCACTTTAAGCTGAGCAATATTGACGTCGTCGAGAACTACAAGGCGTTGGCCTTTTGCTACACGCGAGCCGACATCGACGCTGATCGACTTGATTCGGTTTGGCGTCGATGAACTGATATTGTTGGTCTTGAAGGCTTCGACGGTAGCGGTGTAGGTGCCTTCCTGCGCAACGTCGCCGGCATTGACAAGCATAACTTCAACGCGCGGTTTCTCGTCGACCGGCGCTGCTTCTTTCTTCTCTTCTTTTCCGTTGCAGCCTGTGAGGACGATCATAACTGCTGCCGGAACGATATATCTGTTCAGTTTCATGTCGGGAAATGGTTGTTATTGTGCGGGGGTAAAGGCGTTGAGGTCGAATGAGCCTGTCAGCAGCTCAAGCTCGCTGCGGGCTATCAGATAGTTGTAGATTGCCTGATAATAGGCCAGACGCGAACGGGTCAGGGCCAGTTCGCTGTCGCGCAGCTCGAGATACGAGGTGGCGCCGATTTTGAAGCTTTCCGACGCTATGTCGTGGGCCATGACGGCCTGTTTGACGCTTTCGGCACACGAACCTACCTGTTTGACGTTGGTGTTCATATTGTCGACGGCAAGGTCGATCTGCATATCGACGCTGTTCTTAAGGTCCTGACGGTTCAGGGCCATCTCGTCGAGCTGAACGCGCGCCTGACGTATGCGGTTATAACGCTGGCCTCCCTCGAAAAGAGGCACGTTGAGTGTCAGGCCAAGAACCGAATATGGATTCCAGCGGAAGTTGGCAAAGGGATTGCCGTTGCTCGACGATGTCCAGTTGTAGTTGGCGCTCAGAGCCAGAGTGGGCCACCATGCTGCTTTCTGCATATCGAGGTTGCGGCTGACAAGAGTGGTCTGCGCGTCGAGAAGGCGCAGCTGCGGGTTGGCTTCGGAGTTGTGGCGCAGCGATGTGGCGCCCATGGCGTCGCTCAGCATTGTCTTCTCGTAGTCGTTGAGCGAAACTGTCGGTTGTATCGTAATGTGTCCGCTGAGCCCCATCAGCACCGATAGCTGAAGCTGAGCGCGTTTTATCGAGATGTCGGCCTGGGCAAGCTCCGGCTCGACGTTCTTGACCTGAACGGATGTGCGGAGAACATCGTAGCGCGATGCCGTCCCGAGTTCATATTGTTTCTGATATATGTCGGCGGTGAAAAGGGCCATCTGATATGACTCTTCGAGCGTTTTCTTTGAGTCGAGCGCCAGAAGAAGCTGATAGTAGGCCGATTTGACGTTGTTGACAAGCTCGAGCCGAGAGTTCTGCGCCGTAACAACCTGCTGGTAGATCTGCGCGTCGCTTATCTTCAGGGATTTCCATATCTGGGGCGCGATAAGCGGCAGCGAGGCGTTGAATCCCATCGACCAGCTGTTGTCGAGACCCATCTTGATTCCGGTGTCGCCATCCTTTCCGGCCCGCGATTCGGGAGTATCCCCTTCCTCACCGTCGCCTCCGCCCATCGACGGGAAGCCGTCCATGTTCATGTAGGCGACCTGTTTGGCCAGCATGCGGTTGTAGTTCACGCCAAAGCTGACAGAGGGGAGCAACTGCCCGAGAACCTCTTTTCGAGAATAGTCGTAGCGCGTTATCTCCATGTCGGCTACTTTTATCGAGGGGTTGTCGCTGAGAGCTATCTCGAGACAACGTTCCAGCGAGAGCGTTACCGATGTGTCGGCCGGTGCGACGGCCGGAACTCGCGTGCCGGCGGTGACGCTGTCGGGAGCCTGTGCCGAAACGCCCAGAGCTGCGGCCATGAACATTGTGGCCGCCAGAATTTTTTTCATCTTTTGCACGTGTTCGATTGTAGATTTTTTAGTCGGCGCAAAATTACGCAATATCTTTTTAAGGCGGTTGGCTTTTTAGACGAATATACGTGTCGATAAGACGAATTTTAAGCCCGTTTACTGGTAAAGAAGGGGAAGACAGCGAGTCAGATACTCGCGGGCCACCTCCCAGGGGGTATAGATGGCCGTGCGCGCGGGTATCAGTGGCACAGGTTTCTCATTGAGGTCGACGCGAAGATAGAGGCGGCCGTTCTGCTTGTGCTTCAGCAGAATGAGCTGTAGATTAGCAGCCATCGGAACGATGTTGAAGTCGCGCCAGTGCATTGCCACCGTGTCGAAATAGTTCGTCATGTAGTAACAGCCCGGAATGTGCATCATGGCCAGCAGAGGCATCAGCGTCTCGGCGTGTCCGAAACGGAGTCTGACGTGGCAGTTCCCGGTGTCGCCCGTCGTGTCGATCAGTTCGCGCAGCAGGTCTGCCGCCATCTCTACGGGAGCCATAGAGAGCGTTGAGGCTGAATATTGAAGATAGTGGCGGAGGTTTGAGACGCTCCAGGCCGCATTGTATTCAGCCTGAGTGAAGAATTCCGAGGCATCGGTCTCGACTCCGGCGGCTGCGGCGCAGGCGACAACCGAATATTCATTCATGACAAGCTCGCGCATTTCCGAAGGGTCGGCGCCGTCGAATGTCGTCCCGAAAGCGCGTTTCAGAGGCGCGTCGGTCAGCACCTGAGTCTCAAGCGATGTCAGAGGCTCGCGCCAACGGCCCTCGTCGCGGTATTCGTGATAGAACGTGTCGGAGTCGAACGGGCGCAGCAGCTTGGAGTTCTGCCGGCCGCTCGAGGTGTAGATCTCAAGCTTGTTGTTGATACGCGCAAGCCTGTGGGTGAAACAATACATGCTCATGATTGCGCGCGGCGAATAGCTCGAGATGGCTTCCACACGGCCACCGTCGAACAGCGTGGGCCATGCTTTGGCCATTCTGGTGGCTATTGCGGCCTGCTCCGATTCGCCGAGACTGTCGAGCGCGCCCCATCGGCCGGCGGTAGCGGCCTTGATGGCATTGCAGAGGTTGCGCAGTTTCCGGCCGGTGGGCGTGAGCTGCCCTGCGGCTTCGGCGCGTGCGACGGCTTCGAGAACTGCTTTGATGTTCTTTTCGCTCGACGGAAAACGCGCTCCGTGGCGCCCTATATGATTGATCATAATGGGTTCGAGACTGTCGGGACATGCTTCGACAGACTTCACGTCAGGGTAGGGCATATAGGAACCCTCACATTCGCGCATCGTGTAGTTTGTGGCCGTCGGGTCGGCGGCCTGAACCATCGTCGCGCAAAGCGCCAGGGCAACGATGTTGAGTAATATTCTCTTCATGACGAGAACTGTTTGCTTTTTAGTTGTTATATTTGTGCCACAAATATTTTCGACAGATATGGATACCTATCAGAATATAAACGCTCTTGTCGGCGAAAATCGTATCGGCGAGGCGATTTCTGCGCTCGACGGGATTCTGAAAACCGATCCTGAAGACTCCAGAGCGCTGTTTGAACGCGGAAAACTCTTCTGGCGGCTCGGCGAACGCCATAAGGCGATGGGCGATTATTCGGCGGCCGCACGCCTCGGAAATACCGCCGCTCAGATGGCGCTCGACCACGCCGTCGACATCGACGATTTCTATAACCGCGATCTCTATAACCCCTGACCGCCGGCCAGATTGGAGTTGTAGTAGGCGGGATCGCCGGTCACCTCGCGTCCGACAAACGGGGGTAATTCCACAACAACGTCGGCCGAGGGGAGTTCGACCTCGGCGACAGTCAGTCCTACAAGGCGTCCGATGAACTCGTCGACTTCCCAAGTCAGTCCGCCGTAGGGAACTATATGGCGCCGTTTCTCGATGACTGTCGACGGTGCCAGCCGTGCCATCGCCTCGGCGTCGGCCACAGGGACGGGATATTCCCACTCGTCGCGCTCGGCACCGCGGTTTTTGCTCTTGACGGTCAGAAATCCCCGGCCGTCGGATATACGGACTCTGACAGTGGCCTCGGGGCGTGTCGACAGGTAGGCCTGCATCATGGTTCTGACCTCCGTGGCCATAGACTTGTAGCTTTCATCGGTTACGAGAAACTTGCGCTCGATTTCCTTAGCCATATTGTTAATTTTTTATTAAATCATCGAATGACACTGACGGCAGCGACGCTGTCAGACGTTATGATTCTGCAAAATTACGGAATTCTCACTAACTTTGCCGCTTAATTGATGAAAGGACGCTTATTTATATTTGCGGTTGTCGCACTGGCCTTTTTGGCGGCAGTCTTTGCGGCGCCTGAAAGCCGTGGCGCGACAACGCAGACGGTAAGCGGCGTCGTTGTCGATTCAATCACCGGCGAACCGGTCCCTTATGCGGCAGTGCTGCTCACCGCAACAGACCGTGGGACGCTGACCGATGCCGACGGTTTTTTCTCGCTGACAACGGCGCGCCCTTTCAAAGGAGTTCAGGTGTCGGTGATGGGCTATTCCACAAAAACCGTTGCGCGACCACGTCACGGCGAGCGCATGAGAATAGAGCTTGTGCCGACAGGAATGAAGCTCGCAGAGGTTGTCATCAAGCCTAAGAAAGAGAAGTATTCGAAGAAGAACAATCCGGCCGTCGAGCTGATGAGGCGCGTCAGAGCAGGAGCCGAAAAGAACGCTCCCGAGCGCAATCCCTGGTATAACTACGATAAATATGAGCGTATAACTCTCGCTCTCGACGATGTCAGCGAGGACGGTGCGCTTGTCAGAAAGTTTCCTTTGCTGAAAGAGCATATGGACACGAGTGCTCTGACCGGCAGACCTATTCTTAATGTAGCGCTCCGCGAGAAGTCGAGCCGCGTCAGTTACCGGCGTGACCCCGAGAGCCGGAAAGAACTCGTCGCGGGCCTGCGGCACGAGGGCATCGACGACATGCTCGATCCGGCTGCCACTCAGGCTCTCTATGAAGACCTCCTGCGCGAGGTCGACATTTACGGAAACGACATTCCGCTCGTGCGCAACCGTTTCGTGAGCCCTCTGTCGAGGATAGCGCCTGATTTCTATAAATATTATATCACCGACACCGTTACCGTCGGCGCCGACAGCTGCATCGTGCTGACTTTCGTCCCCCACAATCCGGCGTCGACAGGCTTTGTCGGGCGTCTTTATGTCGACAAAAACGATTCGACGGCACTCGTGCGCCGAATAGAAATGAACATTCCCGCCGACATCAATCTCAACTATATCAACAATCTGAAGATTGTTCAGGAATATGACCGCGCTCCCGACGGAAGCCGCCTCAAGACTCTCGACGACATGGTTCTCGAGGCAGGTTTTTTCAGCAACGGCAATCAGCTCTACGCCCGCCGCGTCGACAAATACGCTAATCATGACTTCAAAGAGCCGGTCGACAAGGGGGTGTTCTCGCTGATGGCTCCGTCGACGGTTATCGGCGGCGCTTCGGCGCGGAGCGAGGAATGGTGGAACCGGGCGCGGCTGTCTGCCCCCTCGGGCGCCGAGAAGTCGGTCGGCAGGATGATGGCCGGACTTCGGCAGAACAAGTTTTTCTACTGGACAGAGAAGATTGTCAAGGTGTTGGCGACAGGGTATATCCAGACGGGCCCGCAGTCGCGCTACGATCTCGGCCCGGTGAACACGCTGGTCAGTTATAACGACCTCGAAGGGGTCAGATTCCGTGTCGGCGGAATGTCGACGGCCAATCTCTCGCCGCGATTCTTCACGCGCGAGTGGGTGGCCTACGGTCTGAGAGACCATCGCTGGAAATATTCCGTCGAGTTCGAATGGTCGTTCCGCGACAAGGCTTATCACAGCCGCGAATTCCCGGTCCATGCTTTCAGGGCTACCCATTCCTATAATGTCGATATGCTCGGGCAGCATTTCCGCTACACCAACCCCGATAATGTCTTCCTTTCGCTGCGCAGCTCGAAAGACGACATGATGACATATCAGCGGCTTTCGAAGCTCGAATATATCCTCGAGCTCGAGAATAACTTCAGCGTGGAGGCTTCTGTGGCCCACTCGCGTCAGGAAGAGTCGCGCCTGCTGCGGTTTACCGACGGCTACGGCAACAGTCTCGGACATCTGACAACGGCGGGAATCTCTTTGAAGCTGCGTTATGCTCCGGGCGAGAAGTTCTACCAGACAAAGTCGGCGCGTATCCCTATAAATCTCGATGCTCCCGTCATTGAGCTCAGCCACACTTTCGCACCGGCCGGAATCCTCGGCAACCGCTGGGGCCTGAACGTGACCGAGCTCAGGGTCTCAAAACGTTTCTGGCTCTCGGCGTTCGGAAAGGTGGATGTAGTTCTTAAGGGGGGGCATATATGGAATACGTCGGCGTTCACCAATCTGCTGATTCCCAACGCCAACCTGAGCTATACAATACAGCCCGAGAGCTTCTCGATGATGAAGGCTCTCGAGTTCCTCACCGACAGTTACGCGCAATGGGATCTGACCTACTGGGGCAACGGGATTCTCTTCAATCTCGTCCCCGGACTTAAGAAAGCTCAGCTGCGCGAAGTGGTGAATTTCAAAGGTGTGTGGGGACATCTGAGTAGCCGCAATATGCCGTGGCGCCATCCGTCGCTGCCTCAGTTTCCCGCCGGCGCCATGCCGCGGCCGATGACCGACACTCCCTATATGGAGGCGAGTGTCGGTCTCGACAATATCTTCAGGATTCTGCGGCTCGACTATGTCTGGCGGCTTACCTACCGCTCGACGCCGGGAGTCAGCCATTCAGGCCTGCGCCTGATGCTTCATTTCACCTTCTGAGCCTACAGGCGGCAGCCGGCCAGCTCTGAGCTGTGGTATTCGATGAGCCCTTTCATCGGCGAAGCCATTACCTTGCCGAGGGTGCAGCCGACCGAAGCGGCGGCAAACTGGAGCTGGGTGCGGAAATTGGCCGCTATGGAGCCGCAGAAGGCTACCGGCATGGAATCGTAGCCGGAATACTGGGCTACGTTGCGCGCCATGAAGTTGCAGAATTCGATGGTCACCATGTGGCGCACGTGCGGACGCTCGATGTGGCGTGAGATGAAGGGTACGAGCGACGCCAGGAACTTGTTGGGCTCCGGCGCGCGGTAGGTGCGGTCGATGACTTCGGGAAGCGTCAGGCAGGTCTCCTTGAAGAACGCCTCGCGCAGAACGGGCGGGAACACTCCTTTGAATATGTCGCCGAGCAGGTGCTTGCCGAGGGCGGCGCCGCTCCCTTCGTCGCCGATAATGAATCCGAGCGACGGAACATTTTCGATTATCTTTTCTCCGTCATAAAGACCTGAATTGGAGCCTGTGCCGAGTATGCAGGCTACGCCGCGCTCACGCCCGAGCAGGGCGCGGGCAGCGCCGAGAAGGTCGCTTTCAACGCTGACATCGCCGACTCCGAGGGCTTCGGTGATAGCGGCGGCCATGCGCGGAACGATGTGGGGCAGACAGCCTGCTCCGTAGTAATAGACTTTGTCGGGCCTGACTCCCTTGAGAAGGTCGACAACCCCCTCGATGGCCCGCACAAGAGCTGCGTCGGTGGCCATTACAGGGTTTATTCCCGGAGTCACGCCGATATGGCGCGATGAACCGTTTTCGCTGATAAGCGCCCATTCGATTTTTGTGCTGCCGGCATCGGCAATGAGGATATGTTTCATGGCTTGGAATTTAAGGTGTTACAATTTTCTTGACGCCTTCGGCATCGATGCGGATTATAATGGTTCCGCCGGCAGGGGCGGTCAGGCGTCGGCCGAGGATGTCGTAGTAGCGCGCTTCGCCGGCGCTTTCGGCGCCTATAGTGGTCAGGGCATCATCCGGGCCGTCGGCTTTTCTGAACGTAAAGTCGAGAACCGGAGCGCCGGGAACGCCGACTATGAAGCTTTTGTCGACAGTGAAGACCTTGGCCTGATAGCTTTCTCCGGGAACCAGACCCTCGATGGAGCCTTCAAACACGAGTGTTTCGGTCGAGCCGGCGGCTATCGTGGTCTGCGGGAATGCTATTGTTGCGGTAGGATCGAGGGGATCGCCGACAAAGGCGGTGAACTGCCTGTCGCATTTCGACGAGGCTTTGACGGTAAGCTCTATACGGGCGTTGTCAGGCTCGACGATGCCGTCAGCCGTGGCGAACGATACTATTTCGTAGGGAGCCGTCGGGCCGATGGCGACTGTCAGGTTACGGCCGTTGACGGGGGTATTGCTTTCGTCGAATATCGCGAAGCGGTAGTCTGAGCCTGAAAGGTCGTTGGGCAGTGTCCCCGAAAACTCGACAACTGTTGTCTCCCCTTTGTCGAGGCTGATTGACTGAGACTCGAGAGAAGCGATAACGCTGAGACCTCCGGCAACCCTGCGCGCTATCACGGGCGTCAGCACGGTCTCTTGCGTAATGTCGCCTTCGCCGGTAACGACGGCTTTTACGCGACATTCTGTGCCGGGCGCAAAGCCTGTCTCGACAACGATGTCGCCGAGGCTGATTTCGGCCGGATCTTTCTTGTTAAGCTCGGGGTCGTTCGGGTCGTAGACGGTTATGTCGTAGAACTGGCTGTAGGTTTCGCGATAGTCCTGTGAGGCGAACACGAGGTAATATTTTCCGGGTGTCAGCTCGCTGTCTACGTTGCCGGTGAATTTGAATTCGCCGCTTTCGCGCCCTTCAAGCCCTATTTCGGCACTCGCGAACTGCTGCCGCACATTTGCCGACTGTCCGTCGATGGTGCAGATAAGAGCCAGCACTTTGCGGTTCAGGGCCGTTGTGCCCGTGTTTTTGAAGGTGACGGTTATTGCGTTCTCAAGGCCGTTCACGAATTTTCCGGCTGTCATGTCGGTGGCCGTGATTGAGCCGTCGGCCGCGTCGAGCACGATCAGGCCTTTGTCCGAGACTTCTATTTCGGCCTGCCAGACAATGCCTCCGTTCCCTTTTATAGGAGCCCAGTCTGATGCGCCGTTGACTTTGTAGGCCAGACTTACGGTGTAGATGCCATTCCGAATATTCTCGGGCATTTCGACATTGAGCTGTGTGTATCCCTGTCCGGCATCAAGCGTCCCGAGATCGTCGCTGGCGAGTGTCGATGTCGAACCGCTGCTGTCGGTCAGAAGGATTCCGAAGATAAAGTTTCCCGGCCATGCCGAAGTGTTGATGATGCCTCCGTCTTCGCTGACGAAATAAAGTGTTCGTCCCTGGGCTATTGCTTTGAGAGTGCCGAAAATGCCCATTGTCGGCGCGGGTTTCTGCGAACCGGCCACTGGCTTGCGCATTCCGACCACGGCCGTCTGGTTATAATTGTAACCTCCTTCATAGCCGCCGATTCCCTGACCGTCGGGGTTGAGGGCCGATAGCTTGAAATAGCCGTCGTAGGCGTTGCCCCAGCCCCAGTTGACATGGAAAAAGTCGTCGGAGCTGTAGCCGTCGATGACGAAAGCATGACCGCCGGTCGAACTGCTGCCGCAGTAGACAACCGGGCCGATATTTCTGATATTGTCGTAAATTTTCCGGTTCCAGTCGTCAAGAGTGAACATGTCGCGGTAGACGAGATCGGTTGCCTTGTCGTAGTTCAGATAGTCGACGAGTCCGGGCACTATTGCAATCGAAGGAGCGCCTGACCCTCCGTCGTCAGCTGTTCCGTAGTTCATGCCGACAGCGTAGCCGCAGGCCTGCATCAGAACACCCACAGCTTTATTCTGCGCCGGAGTGGTGCCACCGAGGTAAGTGTCGGCCATGTTGCCCCAGTCGAACTCTGTTGCCGACAGATCAAGTGAAAGCGTTTGCCCGTTCCATCCGTATGAAACCGTACCTGAGCCTTTTGGCGGGTAGTTGAAATACTTCATTGTCTGGGCCATTGCCGTTGCCACGCAGCCTGTGTAGGTTCTGACACCGTTTTTGACAGGGCAGAGAACATTGTATGGGTCGTTCTGATTCCATCCGGTTTTGCATAACGGCTCGATAGCCTGACGCTCGGCGCGTGTGGCGGCGGCTTTTGTGATATGTATGCGTCCCGAAGCTGAGGCCGCCGCTATTTCGGCACTGTAGCTCTCGAGAAACGACTTCATCTGCGGCGGCATCCGGGCCGGGTCGAAGTTCCCGCTGTCGATATATCCGAGCAATGGCACGGCGACATCGTCGGCGCTCGCTATTATAGTGCGTGAGGCGGTGGAGAATACATAGAAACTCGGCTTGCCGGCCATTGATTGGCCTGTCATGACCAGTTCGGGACGTTCGCCCCCGAGGCGCAGCCGTGCGTCAGGCTGAAGGCGGTTCAGCGCTTCGTCGGGAGTGAGGGGCGACGCCGTGGCCGTCAGGATAGCGGCCGACAGGGCTGCAAAAGAGAATATGCGGCTCATTTTGTTTCCGTTTGATTTTAATTGCCGGGAGTTATGCCTTGCTCCCGATTGTATAGTTCTTCGTATTCGGTAATTATCCGCGTAATGTCTTTCTTCAGCTGAGGGATATGGCGTCTTACCAAACTCCACAGAAAAGCAGGCTGAACATTGTCATAAGAGTGTATGATGCGGTTGCGGGTGTCGATTATCGCTCTTGCATTTGGAATCTCCAGTGTCGGTTCGGCCTTTCTGATTCTGTTTATGGCCTCACCCATAATTTCTGTTTTGCGTTCTACAACACATTTCCGCATCATGTCGCGTTCAAACAGATCAAATCTGTCAGGGAAATCCGAAAAGCAGCTCTGAACATCGTTTATAGCGTCCAGCACATCCTGCAGGTAGGTCAGTATTTCTTCATTAGCCATAAATCATCTGTTTGGTGCGGTTGACGTTTGCTATGAAGTATTTGTTTCGCAGACCTCCTTCTTCGATGAGGTCAACTCTTCTGTCGAACAGTCTTTCCAACGCGTCTCGGAAATCGAAATAGTTTGTCACGTAATCCCATCTTTCATGATCTGTCGTATCGAAGTCGACGAGCAGGTCGACATCGCTTTTGTCATTGAATCTATCTGTGAGGATAGACCCGAAGACTGCCAGAGACTTTACCTTGTGTTTACGGCAGAGGTCGATGATGCGTTGCAGATTAATTTCGATTAATTTCATAAGCGGTTGTGCTGTGAGTGCAAATATACCAATTATTTCTGATTAGTATACGCTTGTGAATTTGAATTTGTTCCCGGTCAGAGGTCGACTGAGAGCGACAGGCGGTAGTTGCGGCCCGGCATGGGGTAGTTCTGGATTACCTCATACTGCTGGTCGAGCAGGTTGTTGACCTCGAGAGTCGCGCGCAGGGCTGTCGGGCCGAGGCGCAGCCGGTAGGAGAGCGAGAGGTCGGAGGTATACCATGCCGGTTCGTAGTTCTCGGGGATATTGCTGGAATTGTGGTAGCGTTCGCCGACATATATGAAACTGTAGTTCAGTTCGGCCCGCTGCCATCGCAGGGCGGCCGTAACCGATCCGCTGTGGTGGGGGATATAGGCGATCTGCCCTTTGTAGGTTCCGATTCCGCCGGGACGCGTGTCGGTGGGGTCGGAGAAGTCGCGTGCGCTCTGATAGGTATAGTTGAGCCGAAGATCGAGATGCAGGCGGGGTAGGGGAGTGATGGTGGCGGCGGCGGTGAGATCGAGCCCGAGAATCTTCACGCGGCCTATGTTCATCATCATCCAGCGGTATTGGCCGTTACCTTTCGGCACGGCTATTATTTTGTCCTTGACGAAGTTATAGTAGGCGTCGGCGGTCAGGTGGAGGGCGTCGAAAACCGTCTGGCCGAATGTGTAGTCGGCCACGGCTCCGACGTTCAGCTGGTCGGCGGTTTCGGGGCGTAGAACGGCGTTACCGATGTCGGTATAGTAGAGGTCGTTGAATGTCGGCATTCTGAATGCGCGTTTGAAGAATGCACGGACGAGCCAGGAGCGGGAAAGCTTGTAGGAGGCCATGACGGCGGGGCTGAGACGCGACAGGGTGTTGTCGGCGTAGCTGACCGGGGCGCCGTCGGGAGAGTTGCGCGAATGGTCGAACACGAGAGTGTGGAGCAGCGAGGCCTGGGCGCGGAGACCGCCGAGTTCGTAAGCCGCGGCAATGGCTGTCATCAGTGTGTGGCGGCGTGGCCGGGCGAAGTTCCTTATTGTCGAGCTGAGGGTGTTCCACTGATAGTCGGCCGCAAGATTAGCGCGTAGTCCCGGCGCTATGTTGAATTTGTTGGCGCCCGAGAGATATATCTCGTCCTGATAGAAGCGGTTGTTGAGATACATCAGTGTAGTGTCGGGGTTGAGATAGTGCATATAGTCGCGGGCATATTTCCCTTTGAGCTGTAGGGAATAGACGCGCGAGAGCGTTTTGCGCCAGTGGCCCTGGGCAAAGAAGTTGCGATCCCATTGGCGCTGTGAGTTTTTCCAGACGTTGTTGACGATGGCGCCCGGAATGCCGCGGTTGCTGTCGTAATAGTAGACGCGGGCCTGCCAGTAGCCGCGGCTTAGCGAGCCGTAGAGGCCGAGCTCGGCGCGGAAAGCACGCAGGTCGCCGTTGAGTCGCGTTGCCGTCGTGTCCCAGGCTGTTGTTCCGTCGTCGTAGAGGCGGCGGTAACGGAAGCGGTATTTGCCCGTGGCATGGCTGTATTCGGCGCTGACGGTGGCCGCGACGCGCTCCGAAATCCTGAAGTCGAACCGGCCTGCCGGATTGATGAGCCCGAACGAGCCGCCGCGAAGTGTTATGTTGGCTTTCCAGCGGTGGTCGGTGTCGTCGAAACGCGGTGTGCGGCTCTGGAGGTAGAGCGTCCCGGCGGCGCCGTAATCTTTGGCGCTCTGGAAGATGTCGCTCTTCTGCCCGTTGTAGAGGTCGATGGCCTCGAGATTGTCGAGCGAGAACTTTCCGAGGTCAATCTGTCCGTTCTGGGCGTTTCCGAGTTGGATTCCGTCGTAGAAGATGCCGGTGTGGTTGGTGCCCATCGAGCGGATGTCGACGGTCTTGACGCCGCCGACACCTCCGTAGTCTTTTATCTGGACACCGCTGAAG
>DBGBEM010000187.1:0-1138 GCA_048477235.1 Muribaculaceae bacterium
TCGCTGTTGCAGGCGACGACAGCGAGACAACCGAGAATCATCAGCAACAGAGGAAACTTCTTCATTGTCGGGATGCGGGCTTTTGATTAGAACTCAACCTTGGGAGCTTTCTCCGAACCGGGCTCGGCTGCGAACTGAGGCTTCTCTTCGAAGCCGAACCAGCCGGCATAGATGACGGTGGGGAACTTCTTTATCGCCGTGTTGTAGTCTCTGACGGCGCGCGTGAAGTTTCCGCGGGCTGCGGTGACGCGGTTCTCCGTGCCTTCGAGCTGAACCTGAAGGTCTCTGAAATTCTCGTTGGCCTTGAGATCGGGATAGGCCTCACTGACGGCAAGGAGCGATTTCAGCGCACCCGAGAGTTCGTTCTGGGCCTGCTGGAAGCGGGCGAGCTGCTCTTCGGTCATATTGTCGGCATCGATGGTTATCGAAGTGGCCTTGGCGCGCGCCTCGGTCACCTTCTCGAGCGTGGCCGACTCATGGGTTGCATATCCCTTTACCGTCGACACGAGGTTGGGGATGAGATCGGCACGGCGCTGATACTGGTTTTCGACCTGCGCCCAGGTTTCATTGACGGCCTGCTGCTTCTCGACAAGAGAGTTATAGTTACAGGATGTCAGCATAGGCAGCAGAGCCGCCAGAGCGATTATGATTCTGAAAAGTCTCATTTTTATTAACGATTTTAGGCGTCAGCCGAGGCGGCGCAGGAGCGACGTCAGCGAAACGCGGTCGTGGATAATCTTATGGAGGTCGGCGATAGCTACGCGCTCCTGCTCCATCGAATCGCGATGGCGCAGGGTGACGGTGTTGTCTTCGAGCGTCTGATGGTCGACGGTGATGCAGTAAGGTGTTCCGACGGCATCCTGACGGCGGTAGCGCTTGCCGATCGAGTCTTTCTCGTCGTAGCGGGTCGCGAAATCGAACTTGAGATCGTCGACAATCTCGCGGGCCTTTTCGGGGAGCCCGTCTTTGCGGACAAGCGGAAGAACGGCGCATTTCACCGGGGCGAGCGCTTCGGGAAGATGGAGCACTACGCGCGAGTCGCCCCCTTCAAGCTGCTGTTCCTCGTAGCTCGAGCAGAGTACGCTGAGGAACATACGGTCGACGCCGATCGAGGTCTCGATGACGTATGGGGTGTAGC
>DBGBEM010000188.1:0-10981 GCA_048477235.1 Muribaculaceae bacterium
GCTCTGCTGCTGACAACAGCCTATAATTTCGAGGAACGCGGGCTGACCTACGCCTGCCTCAAACCCGTAATCGACACCCGCGAAGGGCGAAGCGTCATCCGCTCGCGAATCGGCATTGAGCGCGAATGCCGCTGGATATACCACGACACGAATCTCTATCAGCTCGCCCGCGACATCTGCAACGACATGGGAGCTATGGTGGAATGGTTTCTCGTCGACGAAGCTCAGTTCCTCACCGAGCAGCAGGTCGACCAGCTGGCCCGCGTTGTCGACGAGTTCGGTTCGAACGTCGTCTGCTACGGCCTCCGCACCGACTTCAAGAGCCGTCTGTTCGAAGGATCGCGCCGCCTGTTCGAGATCGCCGACACAATCGACGAAATCAAATCGACATGCACCTGCGGACGCAAGACAATAATAAACGCGCGCATCGACGCCAACGGCGATTTCGTCGAAGAAGGCGCGCAGGTCGAGATCGGAGGCGACGACCGCTATATTGCCGTATGCCGTAAATGCTGGCGCGACAGGCGCATACGTCAGGGACGCCGCAACGTATTGCCGTTCGACGACATTGACGACATCGACGACGAAAACTAAGTTCAGATCTTTCCCTTGCGGGCGCGCAGAATCAGTTCCGGTCCGGGAACGAAGAAAATTTCGAGGCGGCGGTTCTGACGGCGTCCGTCGCGGGTCAGATTCGACCCTATAGGATCGGTGTCGCCCATCGCGAACGGAATAACAATCAGATCCTCGCTGATATTGTCGAGAAGCCAGTCGTAGATCGACGCAACGCGCTCGTTCGACAGGTCATAGTTATAGTTCTCGCTGCCGGTGTTGTCGCTGTGGACGGCATAGACTATCTTGAACATTCCGGGATCTTTCAGGAATCCGATCAGCGGACGAAGTGTTTTTTCGAATCCGGCGCGCAGAAGAGTGTCGTTAGGCAGAAAAAGTTTCTCGAGAGGAATCGTCACCACCATAACCTCGTCGTCGCGGTCGGTCTCGACAATATACCCTTTCTCGGCCACACGTTTCCCAAGCTCTCCGATATACCGCCTGACAGCGCGCCGCTCCTTGTCAGAAGACAGCGCCGGCGAAGCAATATTGGCGTCGAGATCCATGTCCATGAACATGGCCTCATCGTAATTCTCCCAGGGATCGGGATCGGCGGCACGGCTTACGAACGGAACAATGGCCGCAAGCGCTATAAGAAAAAGTCGCAGCGCCTTCATCAGAATTCATCGATTGAGTCTTCGAATTCGAGTTCGGCGACCACAATAGGCTCGATATGTTCGGGAGCCACGCGGTTTCCGCTGTCGCGGCCGAGCATGCGTCGGCAATATGCGACAACATCCGCCACATTTATCTCGGGTGCGTCGGCACCGGCGTCGATGTCAAGAAACCCGTTGGCATCCTGCCAATCCCACACCATATCGATTATGTTCAGAATCTGGTCGTCGTCGTAGTCAGCCAGAAGATCGCCGGTCGAGTGGCGTATGTAGTTTATTGATGATTGTTCGTCGTAACCCATAATGCTGTGTATTATAAAAGTCCGTCGGGCAGACGGAGGGTGATTGTGGCACTTTCAGGATCAATCCCGTCGATAAACTCATCGGCGACAGGCGCGAGAGCCTCGCTGCCGTCGGGACGGTCGATAACGAAAAGCACGTTGGCGGTGGTCGAATCGACACCGGCTATTTTTCCGATAACGGCGCCATCTTCGTCAAGTGCGCTGAAACCGACAAGGTCTTCGGCATAGAAGCCGTCGTCTTCGTCGTCAGCGGCAAGAGCCGCATCGCCATTGAGCAGATACAGAGGCTTCCTCGAGAGCAGCTTCGCCTCGTTTTCGTCGGTGATACCGTCGATGGTGAGCAGTACGGCGTCAGCCCCGCGCGAGCGGATGGCGTCGATGAAAAAAGGCACGAAAAGACCGTTGACTTCGGCAACCACACATTTGATAGCGTCGACATCGACACGCGGGTCAAACGAGGCCGAAATCTCGCCTTTTATGCCGTGGGGTTTATTGAACTCACCGGCAGGCGTCAGCATTCCGCGAGTTATCATTTCTTCTTTTTCTTTTTGCCCTGAGCCGGAGGCGCTACGATCTGAAACTGATGGAGCGGATGCTCGGCCGCGTCGTAGCGCAGCTCGCCATGGCTGTATTCGGCCAGATCGCGGAATATGCGTTCGTCGTCGACTCCGTCTTTATTGACCATCAGAAGAAGCTTCTTCATCTGATTGGCAAGCATCATGGCCAGAGCGTCGCGCTCTTCGCCCGGTTCCATGGCGGCGGCTCTCTGAATCATCATCTCGATATTGCGGCCGTAATGGCGGCGGTGGATGAGCGACTGGGGATATACAACCTTATCGGGACGCATATTGAGGCTTTCACGCCCGATAACCTCGCACGGCCAGTCGATATCGAGGCTGAAATCGCTCATTATATTGAGATGATCCCAGAGCTTATGGCGCGACTGTTCGTTGTCGCGCAGGGCCGGATATAAGGCACCCATGGCATTCACAATCGAATAGGCGCAACGGGTTCGTTCGGCGCGGTCTTCAATAGTCAGGCAATGATCGACCATCTGTTGTATGTTGCGTCCGTATTCCGGGAGCACAAGCCGGGGCAGCTGGGTGTTGTATCTTAGCATATCGTTTAATTCTACCCCGACATCAGGGGCTTTAAATTCATAACAACCGCAAAGTTACAAAAATCTATCCGACGGAACAAAAAAATGGCCGGCACAGCTTCACAGCTCCACCGGTCGTTCAGGGATATAAAAATTTGGGAATATATATAAGTTTGGTTATGCGCTGTCAGATAGGGACATTTACATATTCATGCCGCCGTCGACCTGAATGACCTGACCGGTCACATAGCTCGACATATCGCTGGCGAGGAAGGTGGCGACATTGGCGATGTCGTCGACCTGACCGCCGCGACGCAGAGGAATTTTCTTAACCCATTCGGCACGGATATCGTCGGGCAGAGCGGCTGTCATAGCCGTCTCGATAAAGCCGGGGGCTATGGCATTGGCGCGGATTCCGCGCGAGCCGACCTCCTGAGCAATGCTCTTTGCCAGGGCGATAAGCCCGGCCTTCGAGGCAGCATAGTTCGACTGTCCGGCATTGCCGTGGACGCCTACTACCGAAGCCATGTTGATGATAGAGCCGCCGCGCTGGCGCATCATGACGGGCAGAACGGCATGGATAAAGTTGAAAGCGCTCTTGAGGTTCACGCTGATGACTGAGTCCCACTGGGCTTCGGTCATTCTGAGCATCAGTCCGTCGCGGGTTATTCCGGCGTTGTTGACAAGAATGTCGATACGGCCGAAATCGGCGACAATCTCTTTGACTACGGTTTCGGTCTGGGCGAAATCTGCGGCGTTGGAGGCATATCCCTTGACTTTGACACCGAGAGCAGCTATTTCTTCTTCGGTCTTCTTGCCGTTTTCGTCGATAGCGAGGTCGGTGAATGCGATGTTGGCGCCTTCTGCGGCGAAACGCAATGCAAGGGCTTTGCCGATACCACGCGCTGCGCCGGTTATCAGAGCTGTCTTTCCTTCGAGAAGTTTCATTGTTGGTTGGGGTTGATGGTTATACATAATTGACTCCCTCAGACGTCGGTGACGACGATGGCCTTCATCATGAAATCCACCACCTTCTGCCGCATATCCGAAGGGTCGGTTTTAATGTCGGAGAAGTTGTCGCGCAGATAGCTGTAGTCGACACCCTGAAATATTACCGCTTCGACGAGGGTCGCGGTAGTGACGTCGGAGCGGAACGCTCCCGCGGCTATGCCTTCGGCCATAAGCTTCTCGAAGAGAGCTGCCTCTTTCGAGATGGCCTGACGGCGTATTCGGTCAACGCGACGGAAATCGAGGGTGAGATACGACTTGAACGAGCCACCGGGGCGGCCTACGGCATCCTTGACGATGTCGAAGCGTGTCTCGAGGTAGGTTCGTAGCTTTTCGGCGGGTGGCAACGGAGATTCTACTACACGGCGCAGACGGGCCACGAGATGTTCGCTCTCGCGGTCGACAACGGCGTTGTAGATCTCGCGTTTATTCTTGAAATAGGTGTAGATCGTGCGCCGGCCCTTGTCGGATGCATTCGCGATATCGTTCATAGTGGTGTTCTCAATGCCCTTGTGGACAAAGAGTTGCCGAGCCACTTCAATGAGCTTGTCGCGAGTTTTATTAACCATTACAGGTCGGGCGTGAGTCAATTAAAATGTTTTTTAGAGTTTATGTCAGGTTTTATGTCACGGCAAAATTACACATTTTTTCGGAATTCCTATAAAAAAAGTAAAATGACTGAATATAAAAATCCACCTCGCGGGAGGTGGATTTTATATTCAGTGCGCCCTGACGGGCCGTAAACAGTTATCTGGTAACTCTCTCGAGCCAGTTGACCATGGCGAACATAACGCCCATGGAAACAACGCATACGCTCAGGAATACCGTCCAGGCAACCCATATCGGGCAGGCGTTGTAGATCAGCGGACCGACCCAGAGAAGCAGGTTGCCGACAGCCGTGGCGCCAAGCCAGAGACCCTGGCAAAGACCCTGAAGATGTTTCGGAGCGACTTTCGACACGAACGACAGTCCGAGCGGCGATATGAAAAGTTCGGCGACAGTCAGGAAGAAATAGAGCACGAACAGCACCCAGGGGCCTGTCTTCATCGCCTCGGCCACCGAAGGAGCGAGCGATTTGAATTCTTCGGCCGAAGGATAGCCCTGAATAGACGAGAAGATTGTCAGGAACAGATAGGCAAGGCCGGCGAGACCCATGCCGATGGCGATTTTGCGCGGAGTCGAGATCTCTTTTCCGCGGCGCGAGAGAGCCGAGAAAATCCACATCACGAGCGGCGTCAGCACAATAACATAGAAGGGATTGAGGGCCTGCCATATCTCAGGCTGGACAGAGTCGGTCTTGACGAAGTCGCGGGCAAACAGCGAAAGCGATGTTCCGTTCTGATGGAATGAGAACCAGAAGAAGATGGCGATGCCGAGCACAGCGAAAAGAGCATACATGCGCTGCTTGATTTCGGTAGCCATCTGTTTTTTCTCTTCGGCCGTATAGTTGACGGTCTCTTCTTTCTCTTTGCGGGCGGGAGAGGGAAGCTGCTTCTTAGTGAAGACGAATATCAGAAGTGAGACGAGCATCGCAACCACCGACGCGATAAACGAATAGTGGATACCGGTGTTGAACACGTCGAGATAACGGGTGCAGAATTCCGAGATATTTGCCGACGCATTGCCGCCGACCTCGGTGATGAGAGCGTAGAGGTTGTTGAGATTCTGGGTGTTCATGCTGTCGGCCACGCTCAGATATTCATGGCAGAGAGCGGGCAGAGACGCATTGTAAATCAGGCCGTTTTCGCCGAGCCACCAGCTTCTGAGCATCGGAGCGACAAACGGGGCTATAAGGCCGCCGATATTGATGAACACATAGAAAATCTGGAATCCTGAATCGCGCTGGGCGGCATAGCGGGGGTTGTCGTAGAGCTGGCCGACGATAGCCTGAAGGTTACCTTTAAACAGACCGTTGCCGAAGGCGATAAGGAAAAGGGCGCCGCAGGTCAGCGACAGCAGCCACACCTGATTCTCGGCAGTGGCGAAAATGGGGAACGAGAGCAGGATGTAGCCGGCGGTCATAATGAAAAGGCCGGTGATGATAGTGCCCTTATAATTGCGGGTCTTGTCGGCGATAAGACCGCCGACGAGGCTGAGAACATAGATTCCGGCATAGAAGCAGGAATAAATGATGGCACTTGTTTCTTCTTTTAACCCGAACTTCGAACACAGGAAGAGCACCAGCACGGCGTTCATGATATAATATCCGAACCGCTCGCCCATGTTGCTCAATGCCGCGGGAATCAGTCCCGCCGGTTGATTTTTAAACATGTGATTTAATGGTATTTATAGGTTTATTAAAGAATTCAGCATCCAAGCGCCGGAGCGCTTCGCCGTCAAAGGTAGCAAAAAAATCTAAAAACCTGCAAAAAAAGCTCTCCTGCCGGCGCACTTTAAGGCCCTTAAAGACCTAAAAGATCTTAAGGTGACCGCCGCTATTGCGGGGTTGTCGGATTCCGAAAAAAACGCTACCTTTGCAGTCCGAATTAAAAAGCGATCGTATGGGCTTTTTCAGCAAATTTTTCTCCAAAGAAAAGAAGGAGACGCTCGACAAAGGTCTTGAAAGGACTAAAACGGGCGTTTTCAGCAAGATAACGCGTGCCATTGCAGGCAAGAGCAAGGTCGACGACGAAGTCCTCGACAACCTCGAGGATGTTTTCATCACCAGCGACGTCGGTGTCGACACCTCGCTGGAAATCATCGAACGCCTTCAGGCCCGCGTCAAGCGCGACAAATATGTCGGGACCGCCGAACTCAACAGCCTCATCGCCGACGAGGTCGCGCAGATGCTTGCCGGCGACGACAGCGAGCAGACATTCGACGACTTCGTTCTGCCGCCCGAAATGCCGCGTCCGTATGTGATTATGGTCGTAGGCGTCAACGGCGTCGGCAAGACGACCACAATAGGCAAACTGGCCGCCCAGTTCAAAAAAGCAGGCAACAAAGTTGTTCTCGGCGCCGCCGACACCTTCCGCGCCGCTGCCATCGAGCAGCTCGACGTGTGGGGAGAGCGCGCCGGAGTCCCCGTTGTGAAGCAGAAAATCGGCTCTGACCCCGCCGCCGTGGCCTTCGACACCCTTCAGAGCGCCAAGGCGCAGGGAGCCGACGTCGTCATTATCGACACCGCCGGACGCCTTCACAACAAGAAAGGCCTCATGGACGAGCTGACAAAGATTCGCAACACAATGAAGAAAGTCGTCGCGACAGCTCCGAACGACGTTCTGCTCGTGCTCGACGGCTCGACCGGACAGAACGCTTTCGAACAGGCGCGCCAGTTCACGGCCGCGACCGACGTCACCTCTCTGGCCGTCACCAAGCTCGACGGCACCGCCAAAGGTGGAGTTGTCATCGGAATAAGCCACAAATTCCGCATACCGGTGAAATATATCGGACTCGGCGAGGGCATCGACGACCTTCAGGTTTTCCACAAACGCGAATTTGTCGAATCGCTCTTCGGAGGCAAAAACTGACCGCCGCGCAACGATGTCGAAGACCGTCAAGCGAGTCGGTGTTATCACCATGGGATGCAGCAAGAACCTCGTCGACAGCGAGGTTCTGATGCGTCGTCTCGAAGATGTCGGCTACAGCGTCGTCGTCGAGCCCTCTGAAAACGACCTCGGCCCCGACGACATCGTCGTCATAAACACCTGCGGATTTATCGGCGACGCCAAAGAAGAGTCGGTCAACGAGATACTGGCCTGGTGTGAACGCCTGAAAAACGGCAAAGCCGGCGAGGTGCGCGTCATGGGCTGCCTTAGCGAACGCTATCGCAGCGAGCTGCCCGCAGAGATTCCCGAAGTGACCGCCTGGTACGGCAAGACCGACTGGAGCCGACTCGTCGCTGACCTTGCGCGCCGCAACCCCGCCACGGCTCCCTACGACCGCGTCATAACAACGCCGTCGCACCATGCCTATCTGAAAATCGCTGAAGGCTGCAACCGCTTCTGCGCCTTCTGCGCCATACCGCTTATAACCGGGCGCTACCGCTCGCGTCGGCCCGAAGAAATTCTCGACGAAGTCAGGATGCTCGTCAGCCGGGGAGTCAGGGAATTCAACGTCATTGCTCAGGATCTCAGCGGCTACGGCGCCGATCTCGGCCCTGTAGCCCCGGGACAGCTTTCGCCGCTGGCGGCGCTCGTCGACGCTATTGCCGACACCCCCGGAGTTGACTGGATCCGCCTTCACTATGCCTATCCGGCCGGCTTCCCGATGGATCTGCTCGACGTTATGGCCCGGCGCCCCAACGTCTGCAAATATATCGACATCGCCCTTCAGCATATCGCCGACCCTGTGTTGACGAACATGCGGCGCCACATCGACGCGAAGGCCACGCGCGAGCTGCTGGCCGAAATGCGCCGCCGTGTGCCCGGACTGCATATCCGCACAACCCTCATGGTCGGATTTCCCGGCGAAGGCCCGCGCGAGTTCGACGAACTTCTCGACTTTGTCAGAGAACAGAGATTCGAACGCATGGGCGCGTTCGCATATTGTGAGGAAGAGGACACCTTTGCAGCCCGCAACTTCGCCGACGACATTCCTCAGGAAGAGAAACAGCGCCGTCTCGACAGACTGATGGCCCTTCAGGAAGAGATCAGCGACGAAATCCAGCAGACAAAGGTCGGACAGACGCTTCGGGTCATCGTCGACCGCCGCGAAGGCGATTTCATGGTCGGACGGACGCAATGGGATTCGCCAGAAGTCGATCCGGAGGTCATGATAGCCCTGCCCGATGGCCGCGAGTTGAAACGCGGCGAGTTTTATAACGTGAAAATTACATCGGCCTCACCTTTTGAGCTGATGGCCGAGATTGCCGATGATTAAGATAACCGAAATTCAGGCACGCGCGGCCGAGGCTGCGATTGCCCGCAACATACCGTTCGCCCTTTTCGCGTTCCCCGACAGCCCGGAAGTCCGATTTTTCGCAGCCCGTCCCGGCAGCGACGACGCCGGCGTCTGGAAACCGCGCGAGCAGTCTGCCTCGGGAACCGACTCGTTCTTCATCAACTTCTTCAATAACGACGAAGCCTATACGGCCGCCGTCGGCTGCGACTTCGCGACCCCCGAGGACTTTCTCGAATATGCCGATGCAAATCCCGGTGTAGGTAAAGACTCCGACGAACACCTCCAGACACTCTCGACCGACCGCACGATATATCTCGCGTATGTCGACACCGAAATCAGGCGCCTGAAACGGCGCAAAGGGAAGACTGTGCTGTCGCGCATGGAAGTGCTCGGTTCGCCGCGGCGTGTTGTCGACATCGCCCGCGACCTCTTCGCCGGATTCTCCAACACCTTCCGCTATCTCTGCTTCACCCGCGAGACCGGACTCTGGCTCGGCGCCACGCCCGAGCTCCTGCTGAAAGTCACCGCCGATGATCCCGCGACAATGCTGATGCGTCCGCTTGCCGGCACCTTGCCCGCCGACGCGCAGGAATGGGACCGCAAGAATATCAACGAGCACACCTTCGTTGTCGCCGACATAGCCGATGTCGTCTCGCACTTCGCCGCCAACGACGTGAAATGCAGTGTGCGCACTTGCGAAGTGCCTTTCGGCAATATCAAACACAGGGCTACGGAAATGCGGCTACAGCTCAGCGTCGACGACTACCGCGAGTTTCTGACGGCCCTCTCCCCTACTGCTGCTGTCGGCGGATCTCCGCGCGACGAAGCCATCAGGCGCATAACCGAGCTCGAATCACACGAACGGAAATGCTATGCCGGATTTGTAGGAGTGCAGAGCGGACGGGCTATCGACGCCTTCGTCAACCTGCGATGCGCAATGGCGCGTCAGAACGCCGACGGCTCGTCGGACTTCAACATCTTCGGTGGCGGAGGAATAACTGCCGAGTCGGTCGCCGCCCAGGAATGGGAAGAGACTGAAGCGAAAATAACGCCTCTGCGCGAGATTATCAACAAGCCAACAGACTACAATGAGTAAGAAGAATATTGAACAGGAAAACGAGACAGAAAAGGTCTCGAACAAGCCGGCGCAGACGGCTGCGCCGGAATCTGCCCCCCAGCCCCCCGAAGATCCCGAAAAGAATCACCGCGGGCCGGCCGGCAAAATTGTGCTGACAGTGTTTCTCGCCATTGCCATAGTTGCCGGTGTGTCGTTCATGCCTCTCGAGCGCTGGACAGGCGGCAGAGTGAAGAATTTCAGCCTTATACGCGACATTCTGCCCGACTCGCTGCTCCCCTCCGACAGCGCCTCGACAGGCGAGACCGTCGATCCCGAGCTGCTTAAAGCCGAGGCCGTAGCCAAGAGTCTCGACGCTCAGGGGAATCCGCTCTACACCGACACAATCATAGGCGAGCCGCAGCCATCGCAGGTCAACGGCCAGACCGTCATCGAAGACTACACCGACGGCTCGGTCGGCCTCTATCATCTGCGCCGCGCCATCGCCGACCCGCGCCGCGCCCGTATCGCCGTCGTCGGCGACAGCTATATCGAGGGCGACATAATGACGCAGGATCTCCGCGAGATGCTTCAGGGCGCATACGGCGGCACAGGCACCGGATATATGTCGATGTATTCGGCTTTTCCCGGATTCCGCCGTTCTGTCCGTCAGGGGGGCGACGGCTGGACAGCCCTCCCCAAGGGCAAGAAGAGCGACAAGCGCTATATCTCGCTTTCCGAGCAATATTTCATGCCGAAAGGAAACGCGCTTTCGACCTACGCCGGAGTGAAACAGCCGGCCCATCTCGACACATGGGACCGCTCGCGCTTTCTCTTCATATCTCCGGCCAACACAACGGTCATGACCAAAACCTCGGGCAACTGGACTGAGCACAAAATCACCGGCTCGCCCGACGTCCAGGCAATCGAGATCGAAGGGCCGACATCGGAATTCGACATCAAAGTCACCGACCCGAAGCTCGCGGCACTCGGCGTGTGGCTCGAAAGCGCCGGAGGAATCGGCGTCGACTGTCTGTCGTCGCGCGGGAAGAGCGGCATCGCCCTTGCATCTGTCGACAAGAACCTCTGCCGCCAGATGGCCAAATGGGCCGATTACGACCTCATCATCCTCGAGTTCGGAATCAATGCGCTGACAGCCAAGCAGACGAACTACGACGTCTATATGAGCCACCTCGTCGAAGTGATAAACAACGTGCGCCAGTGTTATCCCAACGCCGACATAATGCTTATGGGCATCGGCGACCGCGGCGAAAAGAAAGGCGGTGAGGTGAAATCGATGTCGACAGCCGGATTCATGGTCGACGCACAGCGGCAGGCCGCGCGCCGCGCCCACTGCCTCTTCTGGGACACCCGCGCCGCAATGGGCGGCGACGGCGCCATTGTGGCTTGGGCCTCCGACGGGCGTGCCAACAAAGACTATATCCATCTG
>DBGBEM010000189.1:0-9025 GCA_048477235.1 Muribaculaceae bacterium
GTCTGGGCAAGCGGCGCGCTTTCCATGTCGACGGCTATGGCGTCGGGATACATGGCGAGGATAGCGTCGACCTCAGATTTCTTCGATATGAAGATGTCACCCGAGGCAATGAGCCCTTTGCGCACGCCGTCGAGGGCCTGAAGTCCGAGAACCGAAGCCGGAGGGGTGAAAAAAAGCGGGCAGCCGTCGGCTTCGCCGGGATTCGTGCCGGGGCCGCACCATACGTCGTGGTATGCCACGCGCGCGCCAGCCACGACGTCGCCGCAGCGCGCGCCGATGCCTGTTCCGCCGGCGACGCCCGTGTTGATCACGAGCTGCGGGGTGGTGGCTTCGATGAGCGTCAGTGCGCCGATGGCGGCGTTGACCTTGCCGATGCCGCACTTGACAACTGCCAGCCTGTGGCAGCCGAGCGTTCCGCGATGAATAGAAATGCCGTTGACGGTCTCTGTAGCGTGGCCTTCGAGAAGGGGGAGAAGCAGACGTAACTCCTTGTCCATGGCCACTATAATGCCTATCTTCATAGTCCTTGTTCTTTTGTGGAGCACAAAAATAACGAAAAACGGCGAAATTCCCTCGCCGTCTGATAAATTAGAACGTTCCCGACTGCACATTGGCAATCGGGAACGCCTGATATGTGATTGTAAGACTGCTGATTTATTTTACAGCTACTTTTTCGGCTATGCCGTTGGCAATTACAACATAGAGGCCCGAGGGAAGAGCGATGCTGACCTGTCCGTCGCCAGATTCGGCTGCGGCGACTTTTATGCCGTCGAGGCTGTAGACTCCGACGCTGAGCGCTTCGTCGGCGGTTACCCGACATTCGCCTTTCAGACCTTTGATTTCGATGTCGCCTGAGAAGGTTTCGGCCAGCGATGCGTGCTTTGCCTCGACTTCAACAGGAGCGCAGGCAAGCGACTCGCCTTTGTCGTAGACGGCGCTCACGCGGTAGGTGTGGATGCCTTCTTCAATTTCGGTGTCGGCGTATGTGGCCTCTTCAACCGGTTTGTCGTTGATCAGTTCGCCGTCGCGATAGACGTTATAACCGAGCAGAGTCACATCTTTGCCGGCTTCCATGGGGGTGTAGGTGACGCAGTCAACGCCAATCACCCAAGCGTCCTTAGAACAGTGGCGGATTGCGAAGTAGCGCGTGCCTTCGGGAAGCTCGTACGTCATCTTTGTCCATTCAGCGGGCACAGTGATATAGTCGTCGGTGAGACGCTTGAAGTCGGATACGTTGCACGATCCTGTCGAATACCACACGTCGATATATTCAGGATAGGCCGTCGTGAAGCTGGTTGCGTAGAACGTCACTGTCTGGGCTTCGCCGTTGAGCAGAGGCAATACGGCGATATCGTTGTTGGCGCTGCCGTCGAAATTGAAGAAGCCCGACATAAAGTGTGTGCCTTCACAGGCTGTGTAGTTGTCATTGTCATAAACCGATTCGTCGGTGATAATCCATGCATAATGGGTCTTGCCTTCTTCGAGACCGTCGATTACGAGACCTGTGGGCAGTCCGAGAGGTGCTTTGTCGAGGTCATAGAAAATCCAGTCGCCGAAGTTGTCGATGGCTACCTTGTCCTCAATCTCGAAAGACTCTGTCACCGGCTCGGCTTTCTCGCCCGACAGGGCGGGAGCTCCCCATGTCAGTGTCACGATGTCAAGTTCTGAGACGGCAGCGAGAGCCTCGGGGGCCGGGTGGATCATCGGCTTGTAGTTGAGGGGCATCTCTTCAGAGGCATTGTTCGATTCATTGTCGTCGCCGTCGGCCCTGACAACTGCCTTATAGACATTCTCGGTGTTGTCGAGGGCATTTTTAATCTGAGTGAAAGATACCTTTTCGGCTGCTCCTGCTGCCAGTGCCGGAATATCGAAGACCTCGGCAAGCTCGTTGTTGCAGTATAATTCCACTTTGGCGTCGGCGATATCGGTGGCGCCGTCGTTTTCAATATAAACTTTCAGTTCATACGGAGCCGACTGTTCGGCAATGTAAGGCAGCTCAAACTTGAGGATGCCCATGTCGGTGCCTGCGGGATTCTCGCGTACTTGCAGGCGGTCGGCAATTACCAGCGACTGGTCGCCGGAGGTGAAGTCGTCGAGGGCGCCTTCGAGGTAGAACTGTACGTTTTTGCCGGCATATTCGGTCAGAGGATAAACGATGCGATTCCAGCTGTCGTTTTTCAAATCGTTGATTTTAACGGTGCCAAGCTCTTTATATTCGCCTCCGGGTTCGCACACTTTAATTGTCAGTGAGTTGCCGCCAAACAGACGGTTGCCGCCGTTGTCGGCTGCGGGAGCAAACACGTCGATAGCCATCGAGGGGGATGTGAGACCCGACAGGCTGATTTTGCCTGTGGTCGCAGAGGGTCTGGCGCCGTTGCGATAGCCCACGAATGACAGGTAATACCCGTCGCCTTCGACCGACTCCGGCTTTGATTTGCCTGAGAAGTCGTATTCACTCATTATCGAGGAATAACCGTTGTCTTCGGCATAAAGGAGCGGCATCGTGCCGTTCGGACGGTCGAACCCTTCGGTCAGCGGGCTGGCCAGCGGTTTGCCGACTGCCACCATAGGACTCTGGGTGAACACGGGGTTCTTTCCTCCGGCCGTTTCTGCGCAGATGTAGAATGAGAAGAAATCCTGGGAATCGGTCAGATCGGTCTGATAAGTGTAGCTTGTTCCCGAAACCGATGTGGCGATGGTGGCCTGACGCCGGCTGTCATAGAGCTCGTATTTCAGGAGGTCGGGCTTGATTTCATGTCCGTTGATGTCGAGCGGGGCTTTCCACGATAGAATGACCTCTCCGGCATTCTCCGTCTCTGTAACGGCAAGGTCGGTGGGATAACCGGGCTTGTTGACGCCGATATAAACCTTGTCGGAATAGGTAGTATAGCCATCTTTGTTGTTGTATCTGCCGCTGACGGCAAAGAACTTATTGCCCATTGTCGTCTGGCTGTAGGTATAGCTGACCTCTTCGCCGGGAGAAAGGCTCGACCACACTTTTTCCTGTTTGGTTGTGGCAATGACAGCCGCACCGCTGTAGAGAGCAACTCTAACCGTGGCTGTTGAAGGCAACGGGTTGCCGTCCATGTCGACAGCAGGAGCCTTGAACGAGATGGTTGCCTTGTAAGGTCTCTCGCCGTCGCTGGCGGGAGCTATCGTAAAGTCGGTGACGGGGCCGGGAGCTGTCGGTTCTATCTCATCAACTGTCAGCTTCATTACGCGTGTGTATAACGCGCCGTCGGCCGGAGTCATTGAATGAATTCCTATATAATAAACGCCGTCGGCAGGGCATTTGAAATAGTTGACCTTGTCTTCCCTGTCGGCAACATCGGTCGGTTTCATCACTTCCATAGTCATTCCATCGACCGTGGGGTCGGTGCCGATCTTGATTTCAGCCTGCACGACATCGCCTGACACCGCGGTAATAGGGGTAATAACTTTGTAGTATCTGCCGCCTTTCATTGCCAGCCCCGGAGTAATCAGCCAGTCGTCGGCTGCCGAGGTTGACGGGCGTTCACACTGGGCCTGATTTGACCCGGTGCCCCAGGTGTAGCCGTCGTTATTGGCATCAATCACGGTCATCCCGCTTATGCCGCCGCCTGAACTCGAAAAGGAACGATTGTATGGCATGGGCAAACCTTCGGCGCCCGCACCGCAGGGAACTGCCAGAGCCGCCGCGGTTGCCAAAACTGCCGATAAGAGATAATGTTTTTTCATAAAGCTTTCGGTTAATTGTGGGTGAACCGAACGGTATGCTTCCATTGGCGCCGTAGGAGCGTGACCCGCTCGATTCTGTCTGCAAATTTGCTTCCTCCGCAAGGTTTTTCCAAAAATCCGATATGGACACACTGTGGACATCCTATGTTTTTATTGTCTTAGAGCAACAAATTTTGTAATTTTGACGTATGAAATATTCGTTGTCCGTCATAATCATGATTATTCTGCTCACTGCCTGTCACCGCAGTCCTCAGCGACTTCCTTCGGGGTGGCAGGCAACAGGCAATGCCGAAGCTGACACCCTGACAGAACGATTAGACCGCGACTATGGACACAATGCCGGCTCAGGTGCCGACCAGTGGATAGCACCCCTTGAGAGCATAGCGCGCGCCAATCCGGAGAATGTCAGGATAGGGACGCGCTCGGCCTACTGGCGTGTGCGCATGAACCTGCGTATAGGTGACAAGCGGCAGGCGCGTAGGATTCTCGATTCAGCGATGGCGTCAATCGATTCGGCAGCCTATGCCGACGACTATCATCATCTGAAGATGCTGAGATGGCGGTTTGACGACAGCCTGCTCCACCGTTATATAGACGCTACCGAAATGCTTGCTTATTTCCGCCATGCCGGCGATTCGGCTTCGGTGGCATTCACCCTGATGAATCTCGGCGATATAATGCAGCGTGTCGGCGACTACAGCCGCGGACGCGAGTACGCCTCGGAGGCGAGCCGTATATGGCGCGGCATACATCAAGAAGAGTATGCCGACAAAAATCTGCTTAATGTGGCGCTTATGTCCGACCGACATACTTCCGACAGTATCCACCGGCGGTTGCTCTGTGTCGACAAATACAAGCGCGACACCGCTTTCTATGAGATTGTGTTGCGCAACTATTTCCTCGATACCGACTCTGTCGACTATCTGTTGAAGGCAATGGCCCTTTCGGAGAACCGCAGCGGGAAGATGAATGGCATACGCCCTGTCCATCTGGCGTTGTATTCCGATTATCTGTCGCGCAACCATCTCGACGCCCGCGAGGCTCTCGATTATGCCCTTAAGGCCGATGCCATGCGCACAAGGGGCGAAGACCGGCAGTTCGACATGCTTGCGTCGCATGCCCTCGCGATGGCCTACAACACTCTTCATGCGGCCGATTCCGCCAATAAATATCTGCTGGAATATGTGTCGCTGAAAGACACTCTCAGCAACGCCGCCATGGCCGTGGAGGTCGCAAACAAGACCTCGCGTGACGAGATTGCCCGGGCCGACATGACGCGCAACTTGAAAGCGGAGCGCGAGAAGATGATGGTGTGGATTCTGCTGCTTGTGCTGGCATTGATTTTTATTCTGGTATGTTTCACGCTCTATCACAGGGTTCGCGACCGCGAGATGAAGGCCATGAAGGCTCGTGCGGAACTTGACGACGCCCGGTCGAGGCTCAGCCGCGAGTCTATAATAATGAAAGAAAAAGAAGACCTGCTGAAGCTCATACAGAAAGAGATAGAGACCGACAATGCCGAAGAGATTCTCGGCTCGGCCACTACCACGCGTCTGCGCACAGCCATCAAAGTCCACAATTCGGGCGATGATGAACGGCGCACATTCCTTGAAATCCACGACAATATGCTTCCAGGATTTCTCGCTCGCCTTCAGGAGGTTTGCCCCGATCTGTCGGAGAAACAACTGCGGCTTGCCGCCTATATCTGCGCCGGTATGTCGTCGTCGGCAATCGGAAGGGTGATGAACATCACCCCCGGATCGGTCAATAAGTCGCGCTATCGCCTGCGCACCAAGCTGGGCCTTTCCTCCGGCGACAGCCTTGAGGCATATCTCCGCTCTCTCACCCGCCAGCCGTGACAATTATGCGGGGCAGTCACAGGCTGTTTCGGCGTCTGCGGAATTTTTTTGAATTTTTTTGCCGTCGGCTGAACCTTTTTCTTTAGCCGATGTTTTATTGATGTAGTTACTATATTTGCACTGTGTTTTTTCATGGTAATAGATTTAAGGTTAAAGAAATTTCCGGGTGGTCTGTGAAGACCGCCCGGTTTTTTGTAATTTTGCCGAAAACAGCTACCCGGCATGAAAATACTCATTCTCAACGGCCCCAACCTCAATCTTCTGGGCCGGCGCGAGCCTGAACTTTACGGCAGAACAACCCTTCGGGAGATTATCGACGGCCTTCGCCGGAGGTTTCCCGACATCGTCATCGAGGATTTCCAGAGCAACAGCGAGGGAGAGCTTATCGACCGCCTTCAGCAGACCGACGCCGACGGCGTGGTTCTCAACGCCGGCGGCTACAGCCACACGTCGGTGGCGCTGGCCGATGCCGTAGCTGCTATAGAGGCGCCTGTCGTCGAGGTTCATCTGACGAATATCTATGCCCGCGAGGCGGTCCGCCGCAATTCGCTGCTTTCTTCGGCCTGCCGGGGCGTCATCGCCGGATTCGGCCCGGAGGTATATGCCTTAGGGATGGAGGCCCTGAGAGGTGGACTCTGAACTCGAAGGGTATATAGCGGCCCATACTTCGGCCGAACCGCGGCTGTTGCATGAGCTGTATCGCGATACATGGCTGCGGCGTCTTTATCCGCGCATGTGTTCGGGACATGTTCAGGGACGGATTCTCAAGATGCTTGTGGCTATGGCGCGCCCCCACAGAGTGCTCGAACTCGGCACGTTCTCGGGCTATTCGGCGCTGTGTCTGGCCGAGGGACTCGCTTCTGACGCCGACGAGATCCATACCGTCGAGATCGACGACGAAGCCGAGCCGTTTATCCGCCGATGGTTCGACTGCAGCTCTCTGGGAAAGAGGATCACACTTCATATAGGGGATGCCTTCGATGTTGTTCCGCAGATTTCGGCTGAACCGTGGGACATGGTATATATCGATGCCAACAAGCGCCATTATGTCGGCTATCTCGACATGATTCTGCCGCTGATGAGTCCGGGAGGTTATATCATAGCCGACAATACGCTCTGGAGCGGAAAGGTTGCCGACGACGAAGCGCTGCGCCATGACCCGCAGGCGCGAGGTGTGGCGGAGTTCAACGAGCGTGTGGCCCGCGATCCGCGCCTTGAAACAGTCATACTGCCGTTACGCGACGGCCTGTCGCTTATCCGGGTTGTTCCGGCTTAGAAGCGGGCTCCTACGGTTAGTGTGGCCGACGACAGGGCGTTGAGGAAGGTGTAGTTGCTGTTGAAATAGAAGTGGCCGATGCCTCGCACCTGAAGCCCGGCGAAAAGCGCCCTGTGGTTGTAGACGAGCCCCAGCGTCAGCTGCCCGTTCGATGCAAGCAGCGACCGGTTGCTGTCGGTGTTGTCTTCATGGGCATGTTTCAGACCGAAGCCGAGAGCTGCCGTGACATTGAAAAGCCAGCGGCGCGGACGCAATGCCCAGTTATAGGCGTAACCTCCTGTCAGTGTGTAGTCAGAGTAGTTGAACCGATAGGCGGGGAGTGTCTCGGGAAGTCCTTCGAGCACTTCGGGGGGCAGGTCGTTGAAGTCCATCGAAATGTCTTGCCGCGAATAGAGGAATCCGGCTATCCATGAGCCGGCGCTCTTGAGCTGATATTTCGAGAAACAATAGGCCGCGGCATGGCTGTAGCGGCGGTTGTTGAAGAAATAGAGTGCCGAAAGCTGCGTCATCTTATTGGAGATGTCTTCGAACGGCACTGATTTCTGATGGCGCTTGAACACACGGGCGCCGCCGCGCGTCGATGTCTTCTGGAAGTCGACCCAGAAGCGCGAGCAGGTGAAGTTGAAATTGAAGTTCGTTCGTGTGTCGTGCTTGTCGCCGATTATCTCGTTGGCGTTGAACATATAACCGACGCTGACGGCCATGAAACAGAGATAGCCGCCGATGTCGGCGTAGATGTCTGATACGATATGGAGATTGCCGTGGCTGAACAGCAGCGAGTAATTCTCCTGCCAGTTGTAGCTTTTTCCGAGAATCTTCCAGTTCTTGCCGGTCGAGACCACGTAATCGGGGTCATAGCCGTTGAAGATGCGGTCGCCCCAGTTATAGACCTTGAGCAGGAAACGCGGAAAACGCGGATATTCGACTCCGGGGGCGTTGATATGGAATCCGTTGTCCCACAACTGTTTTATCCAGTAAGTGTTGGAATGTCGGACGCTGTCGGCAGCTACCGTCGTCACAGCGGCGCTGTCGGCGACACAGGCGAGGCTGTCGGGCGTGGTCTCGATGGCGCCCGCGTTGAGCGCTGTCGTGCCTAAAACAAATGCTGTCAGTACCTTATGGCTAAATCTCACTAATGCCTTATTTTGAGAGCGCAAAGTTAGTGAAATTCTGCTGAAATACCGAGCCGAGCGTCAAAATGGAACAATAGAAAAGAACTATAGGCAAATGCCGTTCTCATTTTTATGGGGACGTATTTATTCTTATTTGGTTGAGCAGATCTGACAGCGCCCGACAAGCGCGGGACGCGCGATATGTCTACCGCCTGCGATAGCTGGCGGCAACCGCCGATCACCCCCCCAATTCGCAGCTTGCACGCTTATTCCGCTGTTCCTCAGACCCACAGCTATCGCAGTGGGATGTGTATATATCGCGCCTCACGGCGCTTGTCGCGCGAAAACCGATACAGTCTTTGGCGATTGTCTCAAGCATTATCTGATTTTGTTGCGGCCATCGGCTTTTTTGACGCAGATAGCTGAAAAACGGTGCGGAATGAGTAATTTTGCGGTCTAATTCCGACCTTAGTCTATTGAATATGAACGCAAAGGAGTTCGAGCGGCAGTTCAATGCACTTTATCTGCCGGTGTGTATGTATGTGCTGCGTATGACTGAAGACCTTCAGGAGTCAGAGGACATCGCGGCCGACACTTTCGCCAAGGCATGGGAATATTTTTCCGACCGCGACGCGCCCGATAATTTCAAGGCTTATATCTATCGGATGGCGCGCAATCTGACCGTCGACCGTATGCGTGTTGTCAGGCCGACGGCCGCGCTGAGCGAGGTCGCCGATATTCCGGCTGAGGAAATAGACCCCTCAGAGCGCGACGCGGCAGTCTGGAAGGCTGTGGCGTCGCTGCCCGACCGATGCCGCGAGGTGTTCCTGCTCAGCAAACGCGACAATCTCAGCCATAAGGAAATAGCAGCCGAACTTTCTATCTCCGAGAAGACGGTCGAGAATCAGATTGCCAAAGCACTGAAGGTTCTCCGCAACTCGCTGAGCAACAGCGCGTCGCTCTACGACTTCACTTTCATCCTCACTTTTTTATAAAATTTTTCTCAATCCGGATAGGGGATTTCTCGGATTCTTCCGTCATAGAGTCAAAAGACATCATAT